>JAQCND010000467.1 GCA_028274765.1 Bradymonadaceae bacterium | reverse complement strand
CAACAACACCAGAGCCCCCGTGCCCAGCACGACCCAGTACGCATAGAAGAAGGTAAAACGAGTGCGCTCCTCCTGGGGAAGGGGAGAGCCGATGCCGAGTTTGTAGCCGTCGAAGAAAGCCGCCCCGATCGCATCGTGACAGAGAAGGGCTGCAGCACCGGCGACGCACAGGATCAAACTCTTGATAAGAGATCGGTGTTGCATGGACCACGTCGTGGACTCGAAGCAAAGAGGGTGTTCGCTCGATACACTCTCGAAAGGAGTTCAGTCCGGAGCTTGTCCATCCCCATCCTCGTCTCCATCCAACCAGCACGAAACCTCGCGAGACGAGCATCGAACGGAATGGCGCAATGACCGTATCCCAATCGACACGCGGCGGCAATTGTGTTTCCCCCTCCGAGCCCCCGGTGAGAGGGTACGCCGGCCTCGTATGAGGCTCCGGCACGGCGAATGGCGCTCTCGGGACGCAAAGGAACATGAAGCGGAGGGATTCCCCCGGTCGACGACTCTCGGTTCTTCGTCGCTCGGGGGGCGTGCCCCTCGATGACGACACGGTGGCGGAAAAGCACCGAGACGTCACGAAATCGAGTCGAGCGAGCATCGAGAGGGAGATGTTGACATATATCATGTCGTCACTGACGTTGCCCTCTACATCTACCGGGGCATCAGCATGGAAGGTTCAGGGACGTGGTTTTTCGTCGAGGATAGCAACGGAAACGAACGCAATCTCCGCTGCTCTGACGATACCTACGACAACGCAACATACAGTCGGGAGGGCCATCTGGAGCCCGATTACAACTGTGGTAATGCCTACGAAGGGACCTGGCGCTGGCGCGAGACCGTCCAGGACAACTTCAACGCCGACCTCGATGTCTACCACCTCCGGTCGATGCACTCTGATTGCTGTTACGACGGCGGCGACAGCTCCGATCTCTATCGCTTCGAGGTCTGGGTGCGCTGACGACTCTCGCTCTTTTCACTGCTGCTCCGCTCTCGAGGGGCCGTCGACTCCAGTCGGCGGCCCCTTTGACGATCAGAATCAGTGTATTCGACGCGCTCTGGAGCGCCGGCGGCCTCGCCGGCTTGCCTCGAAGATGATAGCCGTTCGTAAGTGCGTACAGGAATCGACCCAAAAGGGCCTCCATGGAGGGGTATGACAGCACCCGATAAGTGTCCTCATACTCCAACCACAGAGGCCCTACACGTACACCGATGTCTTCTATCTGGATGAGGCCAGGATCCAATGGCTGCCGAAGTTTGGATACGAATGGCAGCCGATCGACGTCCAACGGGCCATTCCCACACCGGGGCAAAACGAGTCGCATCACGTGGCCGGAGCCATCTCACCTTCGTGCTCGACGAGCACACGCGAGGATACTACTCGTTCGAGATTCACGCTTCCGGAGACGAGCCCTACGAGATCGGACGCGAGGAGTGCAAAATATACGATACGAGTGACACGCTCGATACGGCGGCGTATCGCGTCGAGTACGGTGAGGTCGTCGAGACCAACCTCTCCAACCCACCTGCCGCATCCTCCGATCGACTCGACTTCTCGAAACTCAACGACCCGTTTCGCCGCCTCCACGATCAACTCCTGGCGATGAGCTTCTACAGTTTCGTACCGGAGGAGATGCGCGAGGGGGACAAACGACCCAGGGAACGACTGTCGAGACACGGCTCCAACATCGCCAACGTACTCTATGCACTCGAGGAACGCGATCCGGCGGTCGTCGATCTCATCGAGGATTATCTGCGCCAAGTCGTTCCGGGGATCGAGAGCATCGAGACTGAAACATCGGGGCGTCGACGTGTCTTGCGCTTCGACCAGGAGGCCGAGGGATACGAGAACGATCCCTGGTCGTTCTACGGGGATAGCATGTCCGACGGAACACTCCAGGCACTCGGGGTATTGACGGCGATTTTCCAGACATCTGGCGATACCTCGACGTCGTCGAAACTCGTCGGCATCGAAGAACCCGAAGCATCGCTCCATCCCGGTGCGGCCGACGTCCTCGTGGATGCACTCGATGACGCCAGCGAATCGAGGCAGATTCTCGTCACGAGTCACTCGCCCGATCTGCTCGACAACCGGAACCTTTCGGAGGACCAAATACTGGCGGTGGTCTCTCGAGTCGACATCTCTCGTATTGGCCCGATCGACGAGGCGAGCAAAAGTGCGCTCCGCGACGAACTCTCGACGGTGGGAGAGCTACTGCGCAAAGATTACTTGCATCCCGACGAGGATCAGACGAAGGCGAGTTCCGACGACATCGATCTGTACCGGGATCTGGATGACGATGGATGATTACGCATTGGCGATCGTCGTCGAAGGACACGGAGACGCGCGAGCCGTGCCCGAACTCGTCCGGAAATACTGCTATCGGTTCGACCTCGTCGAGCTCGAGATGAATGCAGAGGACGTGTTGAGAGTACATCGAGACACACTGATCGACGAGTTTGAAACGCACGTCGAACTGGCAGCTCGAAAGGTGAGCAATCGGGCGGGGCGCATACTCGTCGTCTTCGATGCGGACGACGACTGTCCGGCCGAGCTCGGGCCCGAACTCGCAGAACGGGCCCAGCAGGCTCGAGGTGACATGCCCATTGGCATCGTGCTCCCGAAGTACGAATTCGAAAACTGGTTTGTCGCCGAGTGTGGGGGCTTTCTGGAGAGTGACCCGCCCTCGCGCCCGGAGTCCATTCGGGATGCCAAGGGATGGCTCGAGCAGAGACGAGGACGGTACCGAGAGACGCTTCACCAGGAAGAACTCGTCTGGGATTTCGATCTCGAGCAAGCGCTCGGGCACAACGGCACGGCGCCGAGTCGCTCGCTCGTCAAACTCGGAGACGAACTGAATCGAATTCTTCGGTCAGTCGACTGAGGTGTCGGAGTGGACCACACGGGCGCCCCGTTGGATGACAACGCACTGACGTCTGCTTCCCGGAGCACCGTCTCGTTCCCCCGACCCGGAGGGCCGGGGTCACTCGAGGCTTGCCGGCGAGGCCGCCCACTTCCAAAGGAAGTACAGGCACTTCACAGAAG
>JAQCND010000421.1 GCA_028274765.1 Bradymonadaceae bacterium | reverse complement strand
AGATCACGCCGATTTTCGGGCAGTTTCCCTCCGTACCTCGCACCGTGACGCAACATATCGCTCCATCCTCCCGACGATCATAGATGAGGGGAGACGTGGCGCGCTGTCAGGGTATGAGGAAGGAGCACGCTGCGAAGCCAGCCTGCCGTCGAAGGTGTGATGGCCTCCTCCTCTCGAACGACTGGCCGGTTTGCGGCGGGTGGCGCGCCCAGGCGCGCCGGAGGGCCCCACGTGGAGACGTGTATCTCACCGTCGAGCGCATGCCATTCGGTAGGAAGAAACGGGGATTCGCAAGGCCCTTGCATTTTATTGACGTGTATGCGACACGTTCCCGTCTCGTGAAGCGGCCCATCTGGTTCCGCTCTCCCCACCCTCGTCGGCGGTCGAGGGTCGAGCAGCCGCGGCACTGGAACTCGAAGGGCCTCGACAGACAACATCGTTGACATCTCCCGGGCAGCTCGTTCCCCCGAAAGACGAGGGAGCGAACCATCGACCGGGAGCTACAAGCCAGTCAGACGCAGATACGCACGATCTTCCCACACTCGAGAGCATTCTACCATGTCACGATACACAGGTCCGCGCCTTCGCATCGTCCGCCGCCTCGGAACGGATCTTCCGGGGTTGACTCGCAAAATCGCCGATCGTCGCCCCTATCCCCCCGGTCAGCACGGGCAGCGTCGCCGACGATTCAGCGAGTTCAAAAAACAGCTCTACGAAAAGCAAAAAATTCGGTTCAACTACGGGCTGACCGAGCAGCAGATGCGAAATCTGTTCCTGGAGGCTCAGCGCTCCAAGGAGCCGGCCGGTGAGATGCTGCTGCGCCTGCTCGAACAGCGCCTCGACAACGTGGTCTTTCGCGCCGGGTTTGCGCCGACGATTCCGGCGGCCCGCCAGCTGGTCGTCCACGGCCACATCGAGGTCGACGGTCGCAAGACCGACCGTCCGAGCTACCGCATCGAGCCGGGCCAGGAAGTCGCCGTCCGCGAGAAAAGCAAGAATCTCGAGCGCATTGAGGATTCGATTGCTCAGCCCTCGCTCCGGCCCCCCAGCTATCTGGAACTCAACGCCGACAAGAGGGTCAGCCGCATGACCTCGCTGCCTTCCCGCGAGGACGTGCCGGTGCAAGTCGACGAGAGCTTCGTCGTCGAGTACTACTCGCCGCGACTCTAACAACCATGATACGACCCCCCCTCAGACTCGCAGTTCCGGCCTGGACGCTCGTCGTCTGCCTCGGTCTGACGGGGTGTGCCCCCTCCTCTTCGTCCTCCTCGGAATCGAGTGATCTTCCGACGGGGCGTCAGACGGCCGAATCCACCCAAAAGGCTGTCGAATCGGCCCGCGACGCCGGCTCGACCGGTCTTATCTACGCGTCCAACCTCGATCAATCGTCCGGGGATGCATCGTCCGGCGGCTTCTCCCCCTCTTCAACCTCGCATGTCGAACGTTCGACATCGGGCAAGTCCGCTGACGACGCGACGGGTCTGGTCCGACGAGTGACTTTCGAG
>JAQCND010000184.1 GCA_028274765.1 Bradymonadaceae bacterium | reverse complement strand
GTCTGCCCCTGCCGGATCGTGTGTGCCCTCGCTCATTGGATACACCTTCCCCGCCGACTCACCCGTCACGATCAGAAGGTCCCACCGGAGACAGCCTCGATCCTCGATGGGAAGTACACCCGACGGAAGGGGATCGTCTCGTGGCACCGACCGAGAGCGGCCGTCCTCCCACGGGAATGGTTCGCCGAGATGTTGCTGGAGCCAGTCGGTCGGGTCCTCGATCGAAGAGGCCCCTTCGAGGAGGGTATCGTCCCACTCCCATCGTCCGTGCTCGTCGTGCCAGTCGAGCGAGGTGATGCCCGGAGCCCCACGTCCGATGTACTGCAAGAAGGTTCGATGATCCTCAGGGAGTTGCACGTCGTACTGCGCCTCGACCTCCTCGACCTCCTCTCGGGTCATCGTCGCCTCGAGCTCGAAGTCGTTCCACATGTCCTCGTGCTTGGGCATCACGAGTTGAAGCGTCTTCCAGACCTCCTCGAGGGGGGCGTCGAGCGTCGAGTGGCCGATCGACCAGGCCTGTTCGTACTGCTCGTCGTTCAGTCCCTGAGTGACCCCACCTCCGTCGTACTCGAAATCGTGCTCCTCGATCCAGGAGGCCGCCCCTCGGAGGTTGCCAGCGTCGAGGCGAGCCTCCAACATCTCGCGCCATTGTTCCCATTCGTCTCGCGTCATGGTGGTCTCCTCGGCTGGCTCGGAGCATTGGGTTCGGAACTCGCAACACCACGATATTCCCTGATCGAGGAGATGCCAACGTCCGGCGTCGAACACGGCTCGGCAAGGTACACCTCTCCTCAACAGCCCTCCGGCGCACCCGCGTGCGCCGCCCGCCGACAACCGGCCAGTCGAACAAGGGGGGATACCGAACCACCTGGGGCGGTTCGACTGCGCGGCGACACTCCTTCCAGATACCCTGACAGCTCGCCGCTCCCCCCTCATCTATGATCTTCGGCGCATTCCGGTGATGTGTTGCCTCTCTCGAGAGTCAGCGACTCCAAGAGGAGGGCGATCGTCCAGATTTCAGTGTAGTTGAGAACGCGACCCGACTGCGGCTATACTTGCGGCATCTCGATGCGACCCGACGCCTCCACGTGCTGCCATGACCAAATACTACGATCTCGACAGCGGCGAGACCGACCGCGACCTCGACATCGACTACGAGGAGCGGCTCAACCCTCAACAGCTCGAGGTTGTTCGAGCGGGAGGAGGGCCGAAACTCGTCATCGCGGGCGCCGGCTCCGGCAAAACCCACACGCTGACCCACCGGGTGGCCCGTCTCGTCGACGAGGGCGTCCCGCCCGAACACATTCTGCTATTGACCTTCACCAACAAGGCGGCGCGCTCGATGACTGATCGGGTGTCCTCGCTGCTCGGCGTCGAGATCGAGGACATCTGGAGCGGCACGTTCCACGGTATCGGCAATCAGTTCCTGCGCCGGGAGGCCGACCGGCTCGGCTACGAGACCGACTACACCATCCTCGACGTCGAGGACACCAAGACGCTGATGAAGAACTGCCGCGGCGAAGCCGACGTCGAGACGACTGACCAGAACTTTCCGAAGGCCAAGGTGCTGGGCAACATCCACAGCTACTGCATCAACACCCAGAGCCGCATCGAGGAGGTCCTCGAGGAGCAGTACGAGCATTTTGTCGGGCGAGCCGACGAGATCCGGCGGGTCTTTCGGCTCTACCAGTCGCGCAAGGTCGAGATGAACGTCATGGATTTCGACGACCTGCTGTTGAACTGGAAACAACTGTTGCGCGACCACGACGAGGTGCGCCAGACGTACTCAGAGCGCTTCGAGCACGTCCTCGTCGACGAATACCACGACACCAACCACATCCAGTCGGAGATCGTCGACATGCTCGCCGACCGTCACGGCAACCTGACGGTGGTGGGCGACGACTGCCAGAGCATCTATGCCTTCCGGGGCGCCGACTATCGCAACATCCTGGAGTTTCCCGACCGCTACGAGGACTGCGAGACCCACAAGCTCGAGATCAACTACCGCTCGACGCCCGAGATCCTCCGACTCGCGAACCTCTCGATTCGCCACAACGACCATCAGTTCCAGAAGACGCTCCGGGCCGACCGCCCCCCCGGAATGAAGCCCGCCTTCGTGAAACTGCGCAACCGCGACCAGCAGGCCGAATTTGTCTGCACTCGCATCCTCGAGCTGATCGATGAGGGATGGGACTTCGAGGATATCGCCATCCTCTATCGCTCCCACCACCACTCGATGGAACTCCAGGTCGAGATGACTCGCCGCGAAATCCCCTACGTCGTGCGGTCGGGACTGCGATTCTTCGAGAAGGCGCACATCAAGGACGTCCTCGCGCACCTGAGGTTCGTCTTCAATCCGCGCGACGAGCTGAGCTTCATGCGTGTCGCCGAACTCGGCCACGGCATTGGCACGAAGCGTTCCGACAAGATCTGGATGTACCTGGCGAGCCAGCCCGATCCGCTCCAGGCCCTCCGCGATCAGGGGCTGATCGAGTCGCTCCCGGGACGCGCCGAGGGGTCGTGGCGCCAGATCGCCGAGCGCCTCGTGCTGGTCCGCGAGGGACGCATGGAACCGCCGGGCGATCTCATCGAGGCCGTGCTCGATCACGGCTACGCCGACCATCTGCGGAGCAGCTACGACAATCCCGAGGACCGCATCGAGGATCTCCGCCAGCTCGCCGACTACGCCGGGCAATTCCCCGATCTGGATCGGTTCCTCGGCGAAATTGCCCTGCTGACCGACGTCTCCGGGGAGGGCGTGCGGGTCGGCGACGACGATCGCGACGACTTCGTCTGTCTGTCGTCGGTCCACCAGTCGAAGGGGCTCGAATGGCCGGCCGTCTTCGTGTTGTCGCTCTCCGAG
>JAQCND010000393.1 GCA_028274765.1 Bradymonadaceae bacterium | reverse complement strand
TCGACGTTGAATCGCCTCGAACTCGGCGTCCAGTCGGGGCATAAGGAGCATCGCTACAAGTCGATCGTCGGAGATCTCGATCAGATCCAGAGTCTCCTGATCGATCTGTGGCTCGAGCATCTCGACGGGCCTCCAGGGCGAGTCTTGCTCGATCTGGATGCCACCGACATCGACCTCCACGGCGACCAGGAGGATCGATTCTATCACGGCTACTACGGCGACTACTGCTACTTGCCGCTGTATATCTTTGCCGGCGACTGGTTGCTCAGCTCGTGGCTCCGCTTCGCCGGCCAGGACGAGTCGGCCGGATGTCTGGCCCCCCTGGAGGTGATGGTCGATCGCTTACGCGACCGATACCCCGAGACGGAGGTCATCCTCCGGGCCGACTCGGGATTCGCTCGGGAGCGGCTGATGCGATGGTGCCGAAGCCGCGACCTCGACTACGTGCTCGGCATGGCCACCAATCCGCGACTGCGAAGGCGTATCGACAAGCCCCTCGAGGAGGCTCGAGAGGCCTTCGACGCCGACTCGGGGGAGCCGGTGCGTCGATTCGTCGACTTCGAGTATACGACGCTCGACAGCTGGTCGGAGAGGCGTCGCATCGTCGCCAAAGTCGAATATCTCCAGCGAGGACCGAACCCCCGATTCGTCGTGACCTCTCTGGAAGACGATGCGTGGGCGCCTCGTCCTCTGTATGACGAGCTTTACTGCGGACGGGGCGAGATGGAGAATCGCATCAAAGAGTGCCAGCTCGATCTGCACGCCGACCAGGCCAGCACGCACTGGCGAGCGTCCAACCAGCTCCGGGTCTACTGGTCGTCGTTCGCGTATCTGTTCATCTGTCTGCTGAGACGCCACGGGCTCGAGGACACTCCGTGGGCTCGAGCCCGACCCTCGACGCTCCGGACGAAACTCTTCCGGATAGGGGCTCAAATCGAGGTCACGACCCGTCGCGTCTGGTGTCGATTGGCCTCGGGCTATCCGTACAAGCAGCGCTTCCGGGCGGTCGTCCAGGCGATTCGGGCCGGTCCCTGACCGTTCGGGGCAGGCCCATCCAGGTGGGAGATCGACCGCGAACACGTCTCAGCAGGACACGTGTGTCTTCAGCTGAAGAGACACGGCGAATACGGCTCGATTCGGCCTCGAATACGAGGCTCCATCTCCTGATCAACTCGATTGTCGGCGGAAGACTTGCCTTCTGGATGTTCACTCGGGCGCTCGAGCCCCACTCGCGTCACACATCGACCCATTCCACATCTTCGTGAGAAATGGGGGTTAACCCCCATCGCCCTCGGGCCGGACGAGTGCTCCCACCCTGTCGGGGCCATCTTGGTCGCTGCAGCAACGGAGACAAGCTTATCCGAACATATCCGAACACACATGCGACTTCCCCCATGCCCTCCGGAGGCTCTCTCGACGTGGAGCCCATGGACGAGACATCGCAGATCGGACACAAATGGTGCCCCCCCATTCGATTGCTGACTCCATCTTCGGTCCCACGAGCGCTCCATTCGGGGACGGAGCGAGAAGCACGGGCCCCTTTCATCTGGCTCAGCCACCGGGTTCCTCTCCTCTCCCGACTCTGTCTGCGGCTCCCGAGTCGAAGTTTGAGTTGTCGATAACTCAAGAGTCGAAGCCGATATTGACACCTCGGGGCGATCAACTTAATTTCTTCACTGACCATGACGACGGAATAGTGATTCACTCACGGTAATCTAGGAGGAGCCTATGATGAGAACTCGAATATTTGACGTATGTGTGGCTTGTTGCGCGGCTCTGACACTCTTTGCCGCTGGATGCGACTCCTCAAAGGGGGATGGTGGCAGCGAAGGTGAGAGCGGAGGGGAGTCCTCCAGCGAAGAAAGCGAGGGTCGACAGGGCGAACCGCCCATCGAGCAAGAGACCTATGTCGAGGCGGCCGTCGACATCACATGCGTCGACAAGCACCTCGGCGACGAGGTCGACCTCGCCCGCATCAAAGAAGACGTCTTCGGTAACTACGAGGTCAAAGAAGAGAAGTACAAGAAAGCCGAGGAATACTTCTCAACCCCGAAGAAAAAGGACGACGAGGACGATGAAGACGACGAAGAGATGACCGACACGGAGAAGGAGATCAACGACCTTCTCGAGGAAGAATGTTCGGAGCCGAAAGCTCGAATGATCGCCGGCCAAGCCCCCATCGAGAAGGAGACATATGTCGATACCACCTTCGAGCTCAGTTGTATCGAAGAAGAGCTCGGAGAAGACATCGATATGGAAGAAACCGAAAAGAAGTTTTACGACCGCAAGGACATCAGCGCTGAAGCATACGATATGGCCGAAGAGTTCTTCAGCGACAAAGAAGACATCAACGATACGATCAAATCCCGCATGGAGGACGATTGCACGAAAGCCAACGCCCGAAGCTACGCTGGCCTCGAGGAGCCCGGACCTGCCTACACCGGTTCGCTCTCGGGTTCGGTGTCGGGTCAAGCCGGATTCGGCAAGGCCCAGCTCCGGATTACCGTCTCGGACGACTTCTCGGCGTCCGGGAAAATGAGTGGCAAGCGCGAGGGCAACGGCTTTCGCATCCCGCTCGAAGGCAAAGTCTCGAAGAACAACAATCTCAGCCTCTCGGGCAGCTCCGGCCAGAACAACGTCGAGGTGTCGGGTAAGCTCACCTCCGGTGGTACGAGGGCCAACGTCAGCGGCTCACTCTTTGGCCGCGACTTCAACGTGACCATCAACGCCAACTAACGTTTAGCTTCCCCCATCAATATCTCTCGGCCGTCGGCTTCCCCCACGTTTGTGGAGGGAGTCGGCGGTCTTTTGATTTTGGCAGAGTATCGTCGCGCAGATTCCGCCGACGAGACGTACGGATGGGGCACGACACGCATTCAAACGTTATGGTGATGCGCGTGGGGATGCGACAGCCGCCCCGGCGCCATCCCCTACCGTGTCGCGCCTCCTCTCGCTCGCACGCGAGAGGGGACGGGTGGGACTCGGGTCCGTGGGCTCTCGACGACGCATTGGTCGAGAGCGCCGGTGGGCTCGCCGGCCGATCATCGAGTCGGTCGACCGCAAGCGTCTTGCCATGACGTCTCCCACGGTATCCGAGCGCAACCCGGGTCGTCGAAGGATTCATTGTGATCGTGAGTCTTCTACTTTATATTGGGCGGTGTGCAGGAATGCCCCTTGTTATTGGGGGCTCGATACGCATCTCAAACTCGATACCTTCGATGCGATCGACGTCCCTCGAAATGGGTGGCCGGGGGACGTGGTGGATACATCTATCATGTGAGTCGGGATCGTCCCGGCTCGTGTTGTAAAGAACAATGATGCCGCTCGGTTCGGTTGTCGAGGCTCGAGCGCTCGAAAGGAGACGGACGGAATATGCGTGTTTGCACAACCTGTGGCCGGAATTTCGAAGACGACGTCGAGGTGTGCCCTCACGACGGCACACCCCTTTTTGAATCCAACAAGGGCGAGGACGACGAAGGACGCGAGCGCGAGGCCTCCGAGGCGTCTCCTGCCACCGAAAGTGATGCCCCCTCCGTTGTCGATCCCGAGGAGCCTCCAGGCGATGCGTCCGGGGGCGAAATCGAAACGTCATCGACCACGGGCGGTTCCGACGAACAGGGCGAAAGCGAGGAACACAATCCCTCGGCGATGGAGCTTCTGGAAGGCGAATCCGAACAGGAGTTCGAATTCGGCACGTCCGACGACGTCGAGCTCGAGCACGATCTGGGCGATGAAGCTGGCGCCGGTGTGCAGTCGGCCGAAGTCGTCGATGGAGGTGTCGAAAAAGCCGAAGGGGGCGTCGGCGATGCCGAAGCAGCCGCCGCCGAGGGAGGGGCTGAAAAAGACGTCGGCGAGCTGTTCGAGGGATCGAACGAGACGTCGCCCCCCGAAGCCGAGCCCTCCGAAGCCTCGCAGCCCTCGCCCGATTCTCGAGAGCCCGAGCCCGAACGCGAGTCGTCTCCTCGTTCCGATCGGGAGTCGACGACCGAGGACCAGCCACGTCGTCCCTCGCCCTCGACAGAAGAGACCGCCGAGTCTCCACCTACACCGGAGCCTCAGGGGGCGGAATCAGCTTCGTCCGACGAGCTCCCCACTCCAGAGAGCCCGGACCTCGAGTCCTCCGGCGCTCCTTCGACGTCTCCCGATCCTTCTGCTTCGCCCGATGCCTCGGCTGCATCCCCTGAAGCAGATACTTCGAGTTCGCCTCCTTCTCAGCCACCGCCCTCCGACTCCGTCGACGCCTCCAGCTCCGGGCTCGAGGTCGAGGCCGACAACTTGCCGACGGAACCGACCGAAGAGGCGTCCAACGAGCAAGAAGACCCGCCTGCGCTCGGGGATCTCGACCCCGCCCCCGCTCCGGACGCCCCTTCGCCTTCGGCCGATCCCATCGACCCCGAGCCCACCCCCGAACCCGATCGCTCGGAGTCGGTCGATACAGGACAGGAGCCGCTCGACGAAGACGATCTCCTCGACGAAGAACCAACAGCCCCGAACGAACCAGTCGATGAAGGGGCAATCGGACCTCCATCGGAGCCCGACTTCGACGAAGACGACCCCGCTCCAGCTCCCCCCGACGACAAGCCCGAGGAGATCTCGCTCGACGAGGAGGAGGCCTCGGACGATCAGATCGCAGCCGGAATTAAAGATACTCTCGGGGAGTTCGAAGAAGACGTCGACGACAACGATGACGTAGCGGCCGAGCCCGTCGACCTCGCCGGTGACGAAGACCAAGAGGACGCATCCGGCGCGCCCTCACCTCGAGAAGAACGACCGGAGAGTCGCGAGCGCGACGGCACCGAAAAGGGAGCAGGTCTTCCCAATACGCTCTATCTGTTGGCCTCTGTCGTCGTCATCGCCCTCGCCGCTTTCTTTGTCTGGGGGCCTGGCTCGTCGAGCGGAAATGGCCCGGATTCTGCCTCGACGACTTCCAACGACAAAGAGTCGGCCCCCGAGGGCAACAAAGCAGCGGGCGCTGCAGACAAGCAAAAAGACAACGCCGAGTCTCAACAGGATCAGACCGGAGGCGGCGACAAGCAGGGCGACTCGACGAAAAAAGGCGACAGCCCTCCTTCGAAACAGCAGGAGGACGAGGGGGCCTCGAAACAGGACGACGACACGAACTCGGACGGTGAACCGACTCCAACCGCCACGGGATCGGACGAATCCGAATCCACGGGGAGTGCGCCGCCGGACGACTCGCCGTCTTCTGGAGAAAAAACCGATCCGGACGAGACCGGCTCACCTCCCCCCTCAGGCGGCGACCAAGATCCCTCGGGCACTCGACCGCCCGGAAGCGATTCCGACCCCGAAACGACGGGGACCCAGCCTCCGTCGGGGACGTCGGAATCGGAGTCTGATTCTCGGTCTTCTCCATCGGAATCGACGGCTGCTGGAAGCGACTCGCCGACGGACAACCAAGACCGTACGGAAAACGCTCCCGCCTCGGCCAATACGGAGACGCCGGAGTCCCTGTCGCAACCATCGAAGTCAGGGGAGTCCTCGGACGGTTCCGGGGACGAGCTCGACGAGGATCTCGACTCTGTTCAGGCCCCCGAGAGTGATAGTTCCGATTCGTCCGGGACGAGTTCGGAGTCTGGTCAAAATGACTCTGCCTCCTCCAACGATGGCTCCGGCGAGGACAGTAAAACCGAAGAAGAACTTCAAGAAGAACTCAAAATGGACCTTTGAGAGCGCGCCTCCTTGTGAATCACATCAATCGGCGGGCGAGAAGGCACCTCCCCATCCGCCCGTCAACCATGATCCAACGAGAGAGGCCGTCCGACGCATACCGGGCATCAGCGAGGTATGGAGAGCTCGATATCGGGCTCGTGCTGCTGCTCCCCTACAAGTTTGACCATTCACGTGGGCGACCGCTCGCCCTCCACCGAGAGTCAGCATCCAACCGTGAGGTTCGTATGTCCAAGATTCGGCGGCTCGACCGTCGAGAAGAGCGGCGAGATTGCTGGCCGCTACTTCTCCCTGATCATGGGCGATGCGCGCCGACTGAGGTAGGTTGGTTTGAGGCGCGGCTGCGTCTCCTACGGCGTATATACCGGGATGCTCGATAACCTGGAGAGTCTCGTCGACCATGATACGCCCCGAGTCGTCTCGAGGACACGCACTCGCCTGCAGGACATCCCGTGTCTCCAGCCCCCCGCACCAGAAGACGTGATCGGTCCGAATCGAATTTCCCCCGGAGAGCGACACGCCTTCAGGGGTACATGCCGTCACCTCGGTTCCCGTACGAATCTCGATGCCCGTCGATCGCAGCGCCTCGTGCGCCTCCCGAGCGACGGGGGTCGGCCAGTCGGGCAGGATGGTATCTCGGCTGTCGACGACGATGTATCGAAGGTGTCGTTTCAGTCGGGCGGGGATCACCGACGGCTCAGCCTGACGAAGGGCCTCGGCCAGTTCGGCCATCAACTCCAGCCCCGCCGGACCCGCCCCGACGGTCACAAACGTCAGCATGCGCCGGAGGTCGGCTTCATGTCGAGTCGCCCGAGCCCGTTCGAGTACCTCGGTGAGGGTCTCACGGATCTCGACGGCCCCGGCAGGATGGCCAAACGAGAGGGTGTGGTCGCGCCATTCCGGATGTCCCTGCCAGTTCGTCTGCATGCCGGGAGCCAGCACCAGATAGTCGAATCCGAGGGCACCGCGGTCGGTGAGCAGTCGATCGCGAGCGAGATCGATCTCGTCGACATTCGCCCGATACGGTCGAATGGGCTCATCGACAACCTCGGGAAGTGCCACCGTGATGGCTCGAGTATCGAGATGACCGACGGCGACGTGAGGAAGAAGGGGAGTATAGACGAAGTGAGAGTCCGGAGATACGAGCGTGATGTCCAGATGGCGACGGCCCTGTAGCTGACGCTGGAGAGTGCGAGCCGCCGCGAGCCCCCCGAACCCCGAGCCGACGATCACAATACGTCGCATAACAGAGAGCTGTCCCGTTGCAGTACGAGGTCAAACGTCACATGACACGTGAATCGCTCATCCGAGACGCCGAACACTGGGTCGTCAAGATTGGAAGCTCGGTCTTTTTGCGCGACGACCGACGTGTCGATCGTCCCACTTTCGCCAGCTTGATGAGAGACGTCGACCTGCTCGGTCGGGCGGGACACCGGGTGACCATCGTCTCGTCTGGAGCCGTAGCGCTGGGACGAGAGCGGCTCGGATGGCCGGACGATCTAGTTGATCCCGACATCTCGGGTCAACAGGCATTGGCCGCACTCGGCCAGTCGCGACTCATGGAAATGTACGAGGACGAGCTCGCTCACTACGATCGCGGAGCCGCTCAGATTTTGTTCTCCCGCGCCGATCTCGACGACCGGGAGCGCTTTCTCAATGCGAGACGCGCCTTGAGTCGCGCACACGACTTCGGGGCCATTCCGATCATCAATGAAAACGACAGCGTCGCGACCGAGGAGCTGCGGTTCGGCGACAACGATCGGCTGGCCGCCATGACCTGTGGGGTCGAACAGGCGGACGTCCTCGTCATTCTCTCGGACGTACCGGGTATTCTCGAGCGGACTCCCGAGCAGGGCGAGGGACTCTTTGGCAACCGCATCTCCCGAATTGCGGTCGACGATCCCAAACTGGACGATGTTGCGGGCCCTACCGACAGCGATATCGGGACGGGAGGCATGGTCTCGAAAGTGATTGCCGCCCGGATCGCCGCTCGTGTCGGAGCGCCGACGATCATCGCCCCGGGCAAACGAACGGGCATTCTCGAGACCCTTCGCGAGGGGCGCGATGTTGGCACGCTGATCGAGCCAGCCGAAGGCGATGAACTGGCCGGCAAAGAAGTCTGGCTGGGCGCGGGCGCCCGTCCAGTGGGGTGTATCCGATGCGACGAGGGGGCCCGAGAGGCTCTGCTACATCAGGGGGCGAGTCTCCTCCCCTCCGGCGTCACGGAGGTCGAGGGTGAGTTTGCCGAGGGAAGTGTCGTGGGGATCGAGGACGAGTCGGGCGAACGTTTGGGGCACGGAGTGAGCGTCTACAGTGCGGACGACATTCGCGCGATCGCGGGCCGACAGAGCGACGACATCGAGGAGACGATCGGTGAGCGACTCCTAGACTGTGTCGTACACCGCGATTCGATGGTCATTCTCGACTGACATGGCCCGACGGGCTCACCGAGGTGGTTTCGCGCGCTCCACCTCTCATGTCATGACGTATGCCCGAAGTACGCTGGGTCCAAGATAGAGCATGATGACCGTCGAGAAGAGAATAAACATCGACAACAAGGGATTGAGCACGTTTCGGACGTGCACCGATCCCGAGGTGAGCGCCTCGCCATCGACCGTGATGTCGCAGTCCGGCCGATATCCCACGATCGAGAGTATCTCGACCTCGATATGATGAACGTCGCCGTCGGTGTCCTCGAAGAGTCCCTCAAGCTCGGGGTGGAGGATGGGCCCCCCCGTACGGTCGACCTGCCGGTCGTCGATGAAGAGTTCGTATTCGGGGGCCAGATAGAGCCACCGATACGTCCAATCCCCTCGGACTTCAATCGTATATCCGTTCCATTCCGTCTGCATGACACGTCTCCTCGAGGCATCTCGGAGAGGGTCGACTCATCGCTGTCCGCGCTCGCTCGGCCCTTCGGCTCAGTGGTCATCGTGCTCCGAGGATGGGGAGGGAGCCTCCTCGTCTACCATCGATTCCGACAGAGCGTCGAAGTCATCGGGATCGACGAGGATGTAGGATTTTCGAACGTGACCGGCCAGCTCGCAATTGTGCTCCAGCGAGTGGCCGGTGTAAGGCGAATGACGACAGTCGAGGACGTGTTTCCAGCCGCCGAGCTCGTCCGGAAAGAAGACGTCCTGATCGTGTTCCTCTGCCCAGCCTGCCTGTTCGCCCGTCTTGGAATTGACGATGATGAATCGTGTCTCGTCTCCCATGATCGACGTTCCATTGGTAGCGGCAACAGTCGCGAGCGTGATGCACTCCTCCAATTTACACGAGTCTTCAGTTCGAAGAGGAGCATGTGACATCATCAATCCTACCCCAAAACGTACACTGGGACAATCGAACGATGGCGATCCGGCGAGACGAGCTGACGAAAAGACAATGGATACCGACTAAAGCAGGGACGTATCCGCCAACAAGGTCGTCAAGCGGAGATTGCCCCCTCTGAGCTCCCCGGGATGGAGGATCGCCCTCGGAGATGGGCCCTGAACGTGTCGAGTGCAGGTCGTTCCGGGGAGGCATGAAAGCGAGGGGGCCGACGTGCCGGAAGCTGTGCGCAGTTGTCGACCCGATCTCAACGCATGCCGCAATGGCTCTCAGCGAGTGGAACGGCACTCGAGAGCGCGATCACTTCGACTGAACATGCTCGTGCACCGTAGACATCTGTCAGCCGACAGATATCCGGGATGCATATGGCACGAAGGGGCCGGCAGCATTCAGCGGTTCGAGGTCTCGAGCGAGGCAGGGGTGCCCTTGGAGACGGATGTCTCTTTCGTCTCAATACCGCAGTTCGGACGAGGCAGTAGAAAAAACAGGGTCAAAATGAAGACGAGCAATATGATTTCGACGGGATCTTCTCGCCACCAGTTCCAGCGAATCCAAGGTTGATCGTCCGAAAGATGCTGGGGAGCTCGATCGTCGTCGTCCAGAGCCATGATCTCTCGTACTGATGCAGGAGGACTGATCGCTCGTTTATCGCTATTCAT
>JAQCND010000369.1 GCA_028274765.1 Bradymonadaceae bacterium | reverse complement strand
CCTGAGTTACATCGAAATCGAGACCTTCCGGAAGTCGCTGTCGGCCAGGTGGACGTTAAACAAAACGGGTGTGCCGGCACGAGCTATCTCCTTGGCCTCCTGGAGGGCGTCATCGACGTCGTCGGGGTCGTCGACCAGCAGCCCCTCGCCGCCGTATCCTTCGGCCACCTCGTGGTAATCGGTGCGTGCCAGTCGGCATCCGAGGTCGGTGCCGAGGACTTCGACCTGTTCGCGCTCGATCTGGGCCCATGAGGCGTCGGTGCCGACGACGGCGATGGGAGCGAGGCCGTGGCGGACGTAGGTGTCGAATTCGGCGAGGCTGTAGCCGCTCGAGCCGTCGCCCCAGACGAGCCAGATCTCGGAGTCCGGTCGGGTGAGACCGGCGCCGAGGGCGAATCCACCGCCGACCCCGAGCGTCCCGAAGACGCCGGGATCGAGCCACCGCATCGGGCCGCGGGGCTGGAGGATGTAGGCGCCCGTCGCGACAAAGTCCCCACCATCGACGACAATCACGGCGTCGTCGTCCATCGCTTCGTCCATGCGCTGGAAGAAATAGAGAGGGCTGACCCGTCCACTCTCGTCGTTCTCCTCCTCGGCCTGCCGAGCGATCGACGCCTCGCGAGAGGTCTCGCGCTCGTCGAGGGTCTCAAACCAGCCCGACCAGACACCGCGCCGACTCGTCCCGAAGGTCTCGGCCAGTTCCACGAGGAAACGCCCCGGATGCATCTGGAGACCGATATCGGGCTCGCGGTTGTTGGTGAGATCCTCTTCGCTGAGGTTGGCAGCGACGAGAGTGGCCTCCGAGTTGATCTTGCGACCGTAGCCGAGTCGAAAATCGAAGGGAAATCCACTGACAATGGAGAGGTCGGACTCTTTGAGGGCGGCCGTCCGCTTGTGCTTGTACTCGATATCGCTGTCGGTTCCCAGGAGGCCGCGCGCTCGGCCGCCCAGCCAGGTGGGTAGACCGAGTCGCTCGATGGCGTCGACCAGTCGATGGGTCTCATCGGGCTCGAGATTGACGAGTGTCTGGCTGCCGATGACCAATGTCGGCTGGCGGGCGTCGGCCAGCGCGTCGGCAGCTCGACGAATCCCCTCCCGATCGAGACTCTCCGAGGCATCGTGTCCGAAGGGGAGCGCCTCCTGAAACGAATCCCAATCGATGTGAGGCGACTGGAAGAGTTTGGCGAGGTGGCCCTGGAGGTAGAGTTCGAAAGCCTTGCCCCGGGGGCCACTCATCTTCTCGACGCCACTCTGCTCCATGTACCACTCGCGGACGGTCGATTCGTCATAGAGCAGGTCGACGGGGACCTCGACGAAGACGGGGCCGGGGACGCCCGAGGTGGCGGCATCGAGGGCCTTCGAGATCGTCGGGCCGAGCGACGAGCGTGTGGTGACGCGTGTCGACCACTTGGTGAGCGACTCCATCAGTGACATCTGGTCGATGTCCTGGAGAGCCCCTCGCCCCTGGAGGAGTGTGGCCGCGGCGCCCCCGAGGATCAGGACCGGAGATTGGGCCATCTGGGCGTTTTTGACGGCCGTGGTGGTGTTGGTGACACCGGGACCGGCCGTGACGGCGGCGACGCCGGGGACGCCGGTGGTACGCGAGACGGCATCGGCGGCGAAGACGGCGCTGACTTCATCTCGCACGTCGACGACGTCGAGTCCCTGTTCGTCGGCCCCGACGAGGATCGGCGAAATGTGTCCCCCACAGAGGGTGAAGAGATACTCGACGCCGTAGTCGGCGAGTTGCTGGCCGATGATGGTTCCGCCGTCGTCGTTCGAGATGACGTCCTCCTCGCACCGAGAGTCGCGATCGGGCTGCTCCCTCCTCCGTATCACGACATTGAAGGAGGATTCAATCGTCGATCACGGCTTCGTCGGCCGGTTCGCGAAGGTTGTAGCGTGAACCCATTGCGCGCCCGTATGCCCCGGTCTGGGCGACGAGCAAGACGTCGCCCTCCCGGGGCTCGGGCATGGGACGTTCGCGTCCGAGGACGTCGCCGCTCTCGCAGATTGGCCCCACGACATCTGCCTCGATCTCGATCGGATCGCCGAGGCGAGTGAGATTGAGGATATCGTGATAGGCGCCGTACAGCGCGGGGCGGATCAGGGAGTTCATGCCCGTCTCGAGGCCGACGTAGTGGATGTCGCCCTTGCGCTTGAGCTGTGTCACTTCGGCCAAAAGTATGCCGGCGTCGGCGACCGCGAAGCGACCGGGTTCGAGCCACGTCTCGACCGAGGGCCGGGCGCGATCGAAGGCGGCGAGTTGGTCGCTCAGGGCGTCGGTATCCAGCGAGGTTTGGCCAGCGTGTTCGCCGACGCCGAGTCCGCCCCCGAGGTTGAGAATGCGCACATCCGGGAACCGTTCGGCCACATCGGCCAGAAACATGCCCGCCTCCGTCCAGGCGTCGGGCGAGGTGATACCGCTTCCGAGGTGCGCGTGGAGCCCCACGACGGTGGCGCCGGCCTCGTCGACGAAACGGCGGAGCTCGTCGATCTGGGCCTGAGCGATGCCGAACTTCGAGCGAGCCCCTGCCGTGCGGACGAACTCGTGGTGGCCTCGCCCCCGTCCGGGATCGAGGCGCACCAGAATCTCCTCGCCCTCGAAGACCTCCGGCCAGTGTTCGAGCGGATGGAGATTGTCGACGGTGACCCATCCCGCCTTTTCGAAGCCGAAGGCGTACTCCTCGCGTTCGGCGAAATTCGGCGTAAAGAGGATGCGCGAGGGGTCGAGTTCCGGCAGCGTCGATCGGACTCGTTCGACCTCTCCGGGGGAGACGCACTCGAAGCCGAGGCCCGCGTCGGCGACGGTGCGTAGAATGTCGGGGTGGGGATTGGCCTTGAGGGCATAGAATCGGCGCTCGACGCCCTCGAGACGCTTGATCTCGTCGAGGGCACGTTCGACACGGCCGAGATCGTAGACGTACAGCGGTGAGCGGCGATCGGCGAGATCGAGGAGCTCGTCGCGCCGCTCGACCCACCAGGTCGACGGGATGCGGCGTTCCGGCGAAGAGGTGTCGTTGAGTTCGTGCCAGGTAGGGCCGAGAAACGATTCGCTACCGCGGTCGTCGAACAGCAGGGTGTGGAGCTTCCGCACGAGGCGCTGTTCCTGCTCCTCGTCGACCACGAACGTGAAGTTGAGGTCGCTGGCCGCCTGTGAGACCAGATGGACGTGCTGTTCGTCGAAGACCTCCAGAGCGGGGCCGAGTTCGTGGAGGATCGAGCGAATGCGCTGTCCGACGAGGCTGACGGCGGCGCACGGCTGGATGACCTCGGCGTCGCAGATAGCATTGAGATCGTCGAGCAACTGGTGGAGTGTCTCGTCGTCGAGGGGATTGGCTTTGGGATCGAGCGAGACGGTGACGTTGGTCTCCGAAGTCGTCACCAGGTCGATTGAGAGGCCGTTTTGTTTGAAGCACTCGAAGGCATCGGACAGGAATCCGACCTCTTGCCACATGCCGAGCGTCTCCATCGAGACGAGTGTGAGATCGGTTTTGGCGGAAATCGCTTTGACCTGGGGCCCGACGTTGGGGGCGTCGCCGGAGATGCGCGTCCCGGTCGAATCGGGGGATTCCATCCAGCGGATGTGCAGCGGGATCTGCTCGCGATGAACGGGGTCGATACACTGGGGGTGGAGGACTTCGGCGCCCATCGTAGCGAGTTCTCGGGCCTCCTCGTAATCGAGCTCGGTCAACAGGTGGGCCGAGGGAACCTCCTCGGGGTTGGCGGTAAACATGCCCGGCACGTCGGTCCAAATCTCGAGGCGTTCGGCCTCGAGTTTCGAGGCGAAGTAGGCGGCCGACGTATCCGATCCGCCCCGGCCGAGCAGGACGGTGTCGCCGTCGTCGCCGGCGATGAAACCCTGGGTGAGGTGGAGGTCGGCCCCGTCGTCGAGCAGAGAGGCCTGCCAGTCGGGATCGGGCTCGAATCCGCAGGTCGCTGACAGGTAGTCGCGCTGAGGATGGTCGCCTCTCTGGTCGGTCGTCGAGAGGGGGATGCGCGCATCGTGCCACCGGACGTCGAGTCCTCGCTGGCGCAGAAACCGCGCGCCGAGTCGGGTGGCGATCAGCTCGCCCGAAGCCATGACGCGAGCCCTCAGGCGCGGATGGACGTCGCCGATCAGCGAGGCGCCCTCGAGGAGACGCTCGAGCTTCTCGAAGTCGCGCTCGACCGACTCGCCGAACGTGATGTCCAACTGTTCAGCCAGTGTCTGATGGCGCTCGCGCAGCGACTCGAGGGTGTCGGCGTACCCCCCTCCCCGTTGGATCGTCTCCAGGATTGCGTCGAGTCGGTCGGAGACGCCGCTGACCGCCGAGCACACCACGAAGGGTAATCGACCTGTCTCGAGACGCCGCTCGAGAATGGAGGCGACGCGCTCCCAGCGCTCGCGACTGGCCACACTCGTCCCCCCGAATTTCAGGACGACAAACGATCGATCGAATGATGATGTCATGGTGACGATCCCTCGAGGTACAAGGCGACAGTCAGAGGTCGGCACGCAGCACACGGCCTCCCTCCCCAATTGGAGGGACATATCGCACGATTGAGGGTTTGAGAAGGGCCAGTTCCTCCCTCTGGAGTAGAGCTCATCCAATGACCCCATGCCGCCGCTGGAGACCAACACGGCGAGGCGCCGCTCACGGGGTCGTGCCCTCCATGTCTCCCTCACTTCGGCCCCACTCGGGGGGGGGCGGCATGAATGTTGAAAGTTGAGGTGTATGGCTTGAATTCGATTCGTCCCTGCGTTAGCGCGACGCTCGACGAGAGCATGAATCGCCGATGGGGTCGATTCGACGCATTATCACGATTTCAGGCGTCCTACGGAAGTACCATGAATATTTTGTTCGGTATTGTCGGAGATGGCATGGGTCACGCCATGCGCAGTGCCGTCATCATCCGAAAACTCCTCCGGGATGGCCACGACGTCCACGTCGTCTCGTATGGTGATCCCATCGACTATCTTCAGGACGAATTCCCCGAAGTGACCGAGATCTGGGGGCTCGAGACGGTCACCCACGGAAACGAGGTTTCCAAGACGGGGACGGTGCTCCACAACGTCAACAAGGGTCTTCTCAAGATGGGGCTTCCGGACAATGCGCGGAAGCTCTTCGAGGTGGCCGCCGACTTCGATCCCGACATCGTCTTCAGCGACTTCGAGCTCTGGAGCTGGTTCTTTGCCCAGTACCAGCAGGTGCCTTTTGTCACCGTCGCGAACCACTACGCGATGACGCGGTGCAGTTACCCCACTCACATCGCTCGAGGGTTCGAGTCGGAGTTCGAATTCACCGAAAGTACCATCAACATGCGGGTTCCCTCGGCCGACCACTATCTGGCGCCGGCCTTCCACCGCCCCGACCACGTGCGAGACGACACCACCCTCATTCCCCCGGTGCTGCGCCCGGCGATCCTCGAGACCGAACCCAAAGAGGGGAATCATCTGATCGCCTATCAGACCTCGTATACGAACTGGGACTTCGAGCGCGAGCTCAGCCAACTCGATCGCCCCGTTCGAGCGTACGGCATTCGCGACGTCTCGGAGAGCCAGCGCGAGGGGAACGTCCTGCACCGTCCCTTCAGTGAAGAGCAGTTCGTCGAGGATCTGGCGACTTCCGCGGGCGTCATCGGCTCCCCTGGCTTCAAGCTCATCAGCGAGTGTCTCCATC
>JAQCND010000362.1 GCA_028274765.1 Bradymonadaceae bacterium | reverse complement strand
CAGCGGCATATCAGGCTCCGTGGCGTCAGCAATGGTGATCCCGACCGGGGCCTCGTCCATCGTCCGGGTCTTCAGCGACTCGTCGATCGCGTCGGTGCTCGCGGCCGTCGTCTCCGAGTCGTTCGCGACCCGAGTGTGGTCCGAAGTGCGGGATCCAACCTGCGTGCCGGGGTCCGCTCTCCGTGTCATACTGGTTTGACGCAGCCATCGACTAAAAGTGAGGCGGTCGCCGGGACGGACGATGGGCAGAATCTGCGGTGCCGGCGGTCCTGCGCTGAAAAAACCGGTGCGTCAGTCTGCGGTCGCTTCCGCTTCGGTCTCTTCGCTCTCGTCTTCGTGGTAGTACTTCTCGATGAACTCCTCGTCGACGCGGTTGAGCTCGGCCTTCGGGAGCATCGACAGCAGCTCCCAGCCGATCGAGAGCGTCTCCTCCAGCGATCGATCCGTTTCGAAGCCCTGGTCGACGAACTCCTGCTCGAACCGGTCGGCGAAGTCGAGGTACTTGTTGTCCCGCTCCGAGAGCGCCTCCCGGCCGACGATGTTCACGAGGTCTCGGAGGTCTTCACCCTCCGCGTACGCCGCGTACATCTGGTCGGAGACGTCGGCGTGGTCCTCGCGGGTGAGGCCCTCGCCGATCCCGTCGTCCATAAGCCGCGAGAGGCTGGGCAGGACGTTCACCGGGGGCTCGAGTCCCTGACTGTTGAGATCGGGGTCGACGTAGATCTGCCCCTCGGTGATGTAGCCGGTCAGGTCCGGGATCGGGTGGGTGTCGTCGTCGCCGGGCATCGTGAGGATCGGAATCTGGGTCACAGACCCCTCGCGGCCCTTGATCCGGCCGGCGCGCTCGTAGAGCTGTGCCAGGTCGGTGTACATATACCCAGGGTACCCACGCCGTCCGGGGACCTCCTCGCGGGCCGCCCCGATCTCTCGGAGCGCCTCGCAGTAGTTGGTCATATCCGTCAGGATCACGAGGACGTGATACCCTTTCTCGAAGGCAAGGTACTCCGCGGTTGTGAGTACCATCCGCGGGGTCACCATCCGCTCGACCGCGGGGTCGTCCGCGAGGTTCATGAAGACGACCGAGCGCTCCAGTGCACCGGTCCGCTCGAAGTCCTCCATAAACTCGTTTGCCTCCTCGGCGGTGATCCCCATCGCGCCGAAGATGACCGCGAACTCCGAGCCCTCGTCGTCGTCGTCACCGTCTTCTTCTTCGGGGACGGACGCCTGCCGGGCGATCTGCATCGCGAGCTCACTGTGGGGCTGGCCCGAACTCGAGAAGATGGGGAGCTTCTGCCCGCGAACCAGCGTGTTCATCCCGTCGATGACGGAGACGCCGGTCTCGATGAACTCCTCGGGATACTCCCGAGAGTACGGGTTGATCGCCGACCCGACGATGTCTTCCTGTTCCTCTTGGACGATCTCGGGGCCGCCGTCGATCGGCCGCCCCGACCCATCGAGGACCCGGCCGAGCAGGTCCTCGGTGAGGTCCATCTTCATCGTCTCGCCCTCGAATTCGATCGAGGCGTTCCGGTCGATCCCCGAGGTCCCCTCGAAGACCTGGATCGCGACGATCCCCTCCGAGGATTCGAGCACCTGGCCGCGGAGCGTCTCGCCCTGCTGGGTGTGGATCTTGACGATCTCGTCGTAGCCGATGGGCTCGTCGACCTCCGCGAACACCAGCGGACCGCTGATCTCCGTGATGGTCTGATACTGTTTACTCATTGTTAGTAGAGACTCCGAATCTGCTCTGTGATGTCGGCCTTCAGCTCCTCGACGTACGCCTCGTAGTC
>JAQCND010000361.1 GCA_028274765.1 Bradymonadaceae bacterium | reverse complement strand
CGCCGAGCGCGACGGCGTGGGGGGCGAATTGTTTCAGATAGCCACCAATGCCGAGACGACGGTCAACGAGTTGGTCGACGCGATGCTCCCCGTCCTCGAGGCGTTCGGCGTCGAGGACGTCGACGTCGAGCACACCGAACCCCGCGTCGGCGACATCCGTCGCAACTACTCCGATACGAGCAAAGCCGAAGAGATGCTCGGCTGGACGGCCTCGACGTCGCTCGAAGAGGGACTTCGGCGCACGGCCGACGATCTCGCCTCTCACGTCGACGAGGAGTAGAGGGGCATTGATACGGGTGGCCAACATCACCGAGGAGGGGCGCTACGGCGGACCGCAGGGGCGGATCGTCGACGTCGCTTCGCGTCTTCCCCAATACGGGGTGGAGACGACCGTCATCTGCCCGTCCTTCGATTCCGAGCGGTTCCGCCGTGAGATGGACGAGGAGGGCGTCGACTACGTCTCGACGATGTTGCATCGACTCACACGCGAGCGGTCCATGCTGGCTCGGTACGTGGCCGGCTTCGGGCCCGAAGTGCTCAACGTGGCCCGCATCCTCCGACAGAGGGACGTCCAGGTCGCTCACTGCAATGGGAGCTGGCAGATCAAGGGCATGCTCGCGGCCAAACTGGCGGGCGTCCCCACCGCCTGGCACCTCAACGACACGAACATGCCCACGCCCGTCAAAGGGTTGTTCCACGCGCTGGCGCCTGTGGTCGCCGACAGCTTCATCGCCGCCTCCGAGCGGACGCGACGATATTATCTCGACGGGACGATGCTCAAATCGAAACCCTCGGCGATCATTCAAGCTCCCGTCGATACGGAGATATTCGACCCGGAACGCGTCGATCCCTCCCCGATGATCGCCGACCATCCGGGGCTCAAAGTCGCCACGGTGGCCACAATCAATCCGATCAAGAGCATCGAGGACTTCATCGATGCGGCTCGCCTCGTCGACGAGAGGCTCGACCGGGAGATCCACTTCTTCGTCGTCGGTCCCGTACACGACAGTCAACAGGCATACGGTCGACGCCTCGAAGCACGCGCCTCCGATCTGGCGCACGTCCACTTCACGGGGGGCACCGACGACGTGCCGAGCGTGCTGAAGGCGACAGACGTCTACGTCTGCTCGTCGGCCTTCGAGGCCTCGCCGATCTCGGTCTGGGAGGCCATGTCGATGGCTCAACCGGTCGTCTCGACCGACGTCGGCGACGTGGCCGAGCATCTCGAAGGCGACGGGCCCCCGCGAGGAGCCGTCGTGCCGGTCGGCGACTCGGAGGCGTTGGCCGAACGCATCGCCGAGCTGGCCGACGATCCGGAGCGCCGAAAGCGCCTCGGAGCCCGAGCCCGCCGACACGCTCGCGAGCATTTCGACGTGGACGTATGTGCCCGACAACACGCCGATTTCTATCGCACTCTCATCGATTGACCGACCCATGCATGCGCTCGTCGACGGGAAGTGGGAAGAGGGATACCTCGACTATCATCTTCGAGCCGACAGCCTCCGGATCGACGTCGAACTCTGGACGGTGCTGTCGTCGATCGAGAACCAATACGTGTCTTACTCGACGAGCGACTGGCGAAAGGTCTGGAACTATCTCTGGGATGTCGGACCATACGCAGTCTTCAAGAAGATCGTGTCGAGGTTGAACGAGCGCGGGCGCAACGACAAGCGCCTCTCCGTGGGGCTGGGCGAGGTTGTCGACTCGACGAGTGACCAGTTCGAGGCCGGTACCTCGGTCGCATTTCTGGCCTACAACCATCCGCCCTGTGTCGATCGCATCGTCGTCGACGAGCGATTCGCCGTTGCGCGCGACGACGATGGGGTACGACCACGGACTCCGGAGGATGAACTTCTGTTTTTCGACGAGGCCGCAACGCGCCTCGAGGCCGGTCGTCTCGAGCGCTACGCTGGATGGAGCCCCTTTTCGGATTGGAATGTCGACGCCACCGAGGTCGAGACCGAGCTCGACCGGCTCGCTCGGGAGCTCGAACGGTATGCGACCGGCGTCGGAGAGCCGAGTCGGCGACTCTCGATCGAGCCCGCACGGACGACGTGCGAGCGTCGAGCCGCTTCCATCACCGGAGCGTCTGCGGATCCGGAGACGACGGAGGCCATCCTCTACGGACTCGGCAACTACGCCAAATCCGTCGTCCAGCCGAATCTGGTCGACGACGTCCAACTCACCGGCATCCACGAGCTCGATCCCCTGCAGCTCGGCCGGGCCGACGACTGGGACCGAGCGGTGGATACGGCGGGCGAGATGCGCGACGACGAATCACCCGACGCTGTCTTCGCCGCCGGCTACCACCACACGCACACGCCGATCGCCCTCCAAGCCCTCGAGCGCGGTGCCCAAGCCGTCGTCGAGAAGCCGCTGTGTACCAGCTACGAGCAGCTCGAGCGGCTCCGGTCGGCCATCGAACGCGAGGGACGTCACGTCTTCGCGGGGTTTCACAAGCGGTACAGCCCCCTCAACGACTGGTTGATGGAGGATCTCGATCCGGCGCCCGACCAGCCGCTCCACTATGCCTGCATCGTCTACGAGATCCCCCTCCCCGAGCTTCACTGGTACAACTGGCCGGCCTCCGGCAGCCGGCTCGTCTCGAACGGATGCCACTGGCTCGACCATTTCATGTATCTCAACGACTACCTCCCCGTTCGAGAGTGCGGAGTCATGCAGGCGTCGCATGGCGAATTGACCGTCATGGCCGAGCTCGACAACGGAGCGAGCTTCTCGATGACCCTGACCGACCGGGGTAGCCCCCGACTCGGCGTGCGGGATCACGTCGAGGTCCGCACCGACGACGCCACGGCGACGCTCGTCGACAACGCCGAATACCGATCTGAAAATGCTCACACCGTGATCCGGCGCGACGAGATCGACGGTATGGCGAGCTATGCCGACATGTATCGCACGATCTCGAGCGAACTCGCGGCGGGGGAGCCTGGCGATCCGGTGCGATCGCTGCGTTCGACCAAGCTGATGTTGGATCTGGAGCGACAGCTGCAGGGCGGGGAGGTGCGTTGACGAACGTCGGCACGGCGTGTCAGTAAGGAGAGGCCCGACAACATCGTCCGAGACGTTCGCGTCGACAACGGATGCACCTCGAATCGAGTTCCGAGCGCACGAGCCCTCATGAAACAAATTCTTCAGGATCTCGAGAGTGGAGAAACACAAGTCGCCGAGGTCCCGCGCCCTCAGCTCCAGGAGGGCGAAGTCCTCATCGACACCCGTCGCACACTGGTGTCGGCCGGGACCGAGCGGATGCTGGTCGAGTTCGGCCGGGCCAACTACCTGGAAAAGGCACGCCAGCAGCCCGAACGGGTCAAGCAGGTGATCGACAAGGTCCGCACCGACGGACTCTGGCCGACCGTCGAGGCGGTCCGCGCCAAACTCGATCGCCCGATGGCGCTCGGTTACTGCAACGCCGGCCGCGTCATCGGGGTCGGCGAGGGCGTCGACTCGATCGAGGTCGGCGATCGGGTTGCCTCCAACGGCCATCACGCCGGAGTCGTCTCCGTCCCCGAGCATCTGTGTGCGCCCATCCCCGAGGGCGTCTCCTACGATCAGGCGGCGTTCAC
>JAQCND010000360.1 GCA_028274765.1 Bradymonadaceae bacterium | reverse complement strand
ACCCGGAGTTTTCTCGTGCCTGTGACGAGGAGGGCATTCCCTTTCTGGGGCCCCAGCCGCACTCGATCTCGGCGATGGGCGAAAAGACGGGCGCTCGCACGATGATGGAAGAGGCCGGCGTCCCCGTGGTGCCCGGGACCAAAGAGCCTCTCGAGGATGCCGACAAGGGACTCGAGATCGCCAAATCGATGGAGTTTCCCGTTCTCGTCAAGGCTGCGGCCGGGGGCGGTGGCAAGGGGATGCGCCGCGTCGACGAGCCGGACAACTTCCACGACGCCTTCGAGGGGGCGCGCCGGGAGGCGCTCAATTCGTTCGGCGACGGGTCGGTCTATCTCGAAAAATACGTCCTCGACCCGAAACACGTCGAGATCCAGATCCTGGTCGACGAGTACGGCAACGGCATCCACATGTTCGAGCGCGAGTGCTCGATCCAGCGCCGCCACCAGAAGATCATCGAGGAGACGCCTTGTCCGCTGCTCGACGACGAAACGCGCCACGAGATGGGCGAGGTCGCCCTGCGCGCGGCGGACGCCGTCGACTACGTCGGGGCCGGCACGGTCGAGTTTCTGTTCGACCGCCACAGCCAGAACTTCTATTTCCTCGAGATGAACACCCGCCTCCAGGTCGAGCACCCGATCACCGAGATGATCACGGGGGTCGATATCGTGAGGTGGCAGGTCAAGATCGGCAACGGCGAGGAGCTGACGCTCGAGCAGGACGACCTCGAGCGCCACGGGGCAGCTGTCGAATGTCGGATCTACGCCGAGGACGCCGACCAAGATTTTCGCCCCACGCCGGGGACGGTGGTCCATCTCGACCGGCCGAGTGGTCCCTGGGTTCGCGTCGACAGCGGCGTCTATCCGGGCATGACGATTCCGGTCAACTACGATCCGATGATCTCGAAGCTCGTCACCTGGGGCGAAGACCGTGATCACGCCATCCAGCGCATGCGCCGGGCCCTCGACGAGTACGTCATCTCCGGGTTGACCACCAACCTCGCCTTTCACGAAGAGGTGTTGACCCACCCGAACTTTCAGGACGGAAGCTACGACACCGAGTTCATCCCGGACTACATGGAGACTCGCGAGACCGCCTCTGACGAGCCCTCCGAGGTGGCCGAGTTGGCCGCCGTGCTGGCGACCCATCGCCGCGACGAAGAGCTCCAAGACGAGAGCGGCGGGGACTCGGCCTCGGACTCCGGCCCGTCGAGTCGAGGGAAACAGTACGGCCGAGACCGTCACCGGGGGAAGTACTGATGCCACAGCGGTGGGGCGCTGGACTCGCCGCCCGCCGAGGCCACTTTCGATCACGTGTGTATCTGCTCGAGAGGAGAGATTGTCATGCCGAACTATTTCATCCCGGATGGTGACGACGAGCGAGAGTTCACCGTCGAGACGCAGAACGATGGACGATACGAAGTGACGACCCCCGACGGCGACACCTTCGTCGTCGAGGCCTACGAGCCCGAAGCGGGCCGCCTTCATCTGCTTCGCGACGGCGAATCGCACGACGTCGAAATCCGCGAGGTCGATGCATCGTACGACGTCAAGCAGGA
>JAQCND010000357.1 GCA_028274765.1 Bradymonadaceae bacterium | reverse complement strand
GTGTTTCCATCTGCCGATCATGCGCACGAGGTCATATGCCCCCTCGTCGTCCTCGCCGTCGGGAAGCCACCTTACATCGTAGTACGGTTGGGGAGGGGTATCGCTGTGGCCAGATGTTTCGCGTATCTTCCGTTCCACCCGGAGGACGGGCCGGGGGTCCAGCGAATACGTCAGGCCGTCGATTTGAATCTCGCCGTCTTGCGGCGCGGTCACTTCGATCGGTTCGTACCGGGCGCGGTGCAACGCGAGATACGCCAGGTATCCCGTCACGCCCCCGAGGGTGCCGCCCCCCAGGATGAGGGCCAGTGGCAGCCCATCGATGCGTTCGATCAGCTCGTAGGATATGGCGAAAGCATACAGTCCGAACCCCACACCTGCTCCGAGTGGGATGCCGATGAGTACGTTGAGCAGCTTCCACTGCTTGAGCTCTCCACTCTCCGGAAAATGGATCGCATGTGTATCTGACATGGTGTGGGCTGTGTTTTTGTGTAGTCGACGCCTCTACTGTATTATCATCAAGTGGCTTAGACCCCATTGTCCACAACAAGCCAGATACGAGTCACCCGGTCGGGGGCAGCCGAGGCTCGAGCGGAACCTCCCCTCCTCGCGCGAGCTGCAAGGCGGAGGCAAATTGGGAGAGGACTCCCCGAGTTCGATGAAGCGAGAGGCGTTGAGTCTCCTTTCTCCGTTGCTGAGGTTGAACCATGCGACACGTCGAGACGCGATACGGAATCTTCGCCGGATGCTTTGCCTCACCCGAAGATGCGGCACCGGCAAGGGGCTCTGTCAGAAGGGGATGCAGACGTGTTCAGACGGAAGCTGGGGGACGTGCGAGAACAACGTCGAGGCCGAACAGGAGACCTGCGACGGCAACGACAACGATTGCGACGGCTCGGTCGACGAGGACCTCGAACGCTCGTGTGGCACGTCGACCGGGCAGTGTGAAAAGGGCACCGAGACGTGCTCGAATGGAAGCTGGGGCAACTGCCAGGGCAACGTCTCACCGGAGCAGGAGACGTGTGATGGCCACGACAACGACTGCGATGGCGACACCGACGAGGGGGGGGGCGTCTGTAGTGGAACACGGGCGTGTTGTTTCTCGAGCGGCGCTTGCTCCGATATCACCCCGAGTGAATGCAGCAGCCGAGGCGGAACGACGAAAAGTGGTCAGTGCAATCCGACGACATGTGGTGGCAACAACAGGGTAGCCTGTTGCACCGCAAATACGTGTCAGAATGTCGCCGACGAAACGGTCTGTCGTCGTTCGCTCGGGGGAGACGTCGTCGAAAACTGCAGCCAGTGTCCCTGATGGCCACACTTCGCCTGCAGACGTGAGCAGGCTGGAAGCCGGCGCTCCAGTAGGCGTTGGGGGGGATGGGCTTTGTCACTAACCCCTTGGATTGACTATATATTTATTTGAAAAGCCCGCGCATCTTTGATGTGAGGAGCCTTGCTGGCCCGTCGCTTCCGCGACTCTCTTCGAGGGAGGAAGTGGGGCGACAGCTCGACGATGTCATCGAGAGGTCATCGTCGTTGCGTTGTCTGTCGTTCGGATGCGATCGTCCTGGCTTCCATGCCGATGCACATCACGCGTGATGTATCCTATCAATAGGGGAAAGTGGCACATATCTCCTCTCGACCCTGGAAAGGACGATGAATGAGAGCATCACACGAATCATGTTGGCATCATGTGTGGCCTGTTGTCTCACCTTCGCGCTGGGATGTTCGGATGACAATCCGAATATCGGCGGCGACGTGGGCTCGACCGATCCCGCCGATGGAGCGACCTCGATGGATACGGTCGATGAGGCTCCGGACGAAGAGGATGGCGAGGGTTCGAACGAGGACGCGGCCTCGGACGATGAGTCGGACACGTCCTCGAACGGGGGCGATACGAATGTCGGCGAGGATGGAACGGACGATCCTGGCGATGTCGCGTTGAACGACGGCGAGAGCGAGCCCGAAGACGTCGCTTCGAATGACGGCGGAAACGGCTGCGGTTCCGGTGAGACCTTCGTCGAAGACGCGTGTCTGATGTGTGGCCCGGCCGGCGGCTGTGCCGACGAGGGCTCGGCGTGCCGTTCGACGTGCGAGGCCAACGATGACTGTGACATCGGCGCATGCGACCAGGACCGCGGCGTCTGCCAGCGGGCATGTTTTTAAGTTCGACCCCCCCACTCACCCGCTCGCCGAGTCGACCGGCTCCGCCTCGAACAGGAGCGGACGCGAGGGCGCGGCGTCGAGCGCGAAGTCGGGGACCTGGAGGTCGACAAAATACGTACCGTCGGCGATCTCGTCGGGGACGAAGATCATCTCGGTGACGGTACGTTCGACCCTCGGTGGCTGGTCGTGATCATCCTCGGATGGCTGCCAGAAGGCGTGGTGGTTGGGCGTCTGGCCGCCGTCATCCTCACGGTCGATCGAGGGGAGATCGACCAGAAGATGGCGGACGCAACGGTCGCGCATCCAGCGCAGGGCATCGGTCGTCGGGTAGGGTGGGTTGTGCCCGCTGTACTGGCGTCCTCGTTTGTCCGGATCGTTGGGCCGCGTGCGGACGAGGAGAGCCCGCAGGAAGTCGCCGTGCGGATCGCAGCGCGACGTGGCCGCCTCGAGGTCTTCTCGCGTGACGACCTCGTCGTCGGGATGAGACTGACCGCCGTAACGCTCGGAGGTGTCACCCAGGCGAATCCTCGGGACCGAGACGAGCAGGGCAGGCATCAGCAACTGCTGGAGACGGGAACCGACCGGCACCTCGTGATCGACGATGTGACCGATCGACTCCGTGTGCGTGCCGTTGCCGTGGGGGTTGAGCGTGACGGTGCGACAGTTGACGCTCCCCCCGCGCGTCGTGTCGCCGACAAACCCGTCGGCTTCGACTGTCTCAGCGTTCGCATCCGGGAGATGGAAAGCATTGGGCTGGGGGCCATCGAATTCGAGTCGAATCGAGACCGGCGTGCCCCCGTCGAGTTCAACCCGCCATTGCCGCTCTCCAGCTTCAACGATCGCCGTCCGCATCGGCTCACCTACTGTTGACGCGTGGAAACATACCGCTCATCCAACTAGCTTAGCAACAAATAAGTTCCTTCTTCTCCTCGTACGGGGAGCTTCGGGAAGCTTCACGATGCGCGCATGTCCATGGGTGTTCGGCGAGCATCGTACCGCTGTCATATGAGCGAGCAGGGACAGCGAGTCTGTGGGCTCGTTCAGCCCGAAATAAGTGAATTTTCCCAAACAAGTCGAGCCATCGAGGACGGGACAATGTAACTTATCCCCGATGGCTCGATCGACGTTTGATCGACCAGTGTCGGGAGCCCGACATGAGGTCGCGTCACTTCCGCCAACTCAGAGGTTCAAGTCGCTGTTTACGCCTTTTCGAGGTAGTGGCCACACGAGTCACACGTGCGCTTGTCGTCGTCGGCCCAGAAACCCTGGATGGCGTTTTTGAGCTCGTCGACAATGTCGGTCAGATGGAAATACTCTTCGTAGACGACGTCGCCACACTCGTCGCAGTACCATCGGAGGCCGTCTTCGGTGTCGTCGGGCCGCTTGTGCTCGACGACGATGCCAATCGTATCCTCGGGCCGCTGAGGTGAGTGCGGGACGCCCGAGGGGAGCAAAAAGATCTCGCCGGGCCCAATGGTGATGTCCCGGTGTTCGCCGTCTTCGACCACTTTGAGCGTCATCTCTCCTTCGACCTGATAGAAGAACTCGTCGTCCGGGTCGATGTGGAAGTCTTTACGCTCGTTGGGACCACCGACGGCGAAGACCATGAAGTTGTGGTCCTCGTAGATCTTTTTGTTGCCGACGGGGGGCTGGAGGTCGTCTCGATTGTCATCAATCCAGTTCTCGAGGTTGATGGGGGCGTCGAGGGTAGGCATGGTCGTGTCCCTGAAGTTTTGTGTTCAAATGATCTTGAACGCTGGTTTTCGCTTCCAAAACGATAATGGTCTGGGCATTATTTCCGGCGTTCGACGTCGTTCGCCGTCGTGGCGAACATCGGCGAGAGCTGTCGAGGATCGTCCTGATCGTTATCACAGGGAGATACAAGTCGAGGGATGGAAGGGAGCGAGTCCAATCGGCCCCACGCACTCTCCACATAACCGATGCCTCCCTCGCCTACTGTTGCTTGGGCTCGTAGTCGAGGTTCTGCATCAGCCACTTTTCGACCTCTCGCGGCGTCATGTCCTTGCGTTCGGCGTAGGATTCGACCTGATCGCGCCCGATCCCGCCGAGGTTGAAGTACCGAGATCTGGGATGGGAGAAGTACCACCCCGATACGGAGGCTCCCGGATGCATCGCGTACGATTCGGTCAGCTCGATGCCGGTCTCCTCTTCGACGTCGATCAGATCCCAGAGCTTGGCCTTTTCGGTGTGATCCGGGCAGGCGGGATACCCCGGCGCCGGGCGGATGCCGCGGTACGCCTCGTCGACGAGCTCCTCGCTGGTCAGGTCGTCGCCGTAGCCGAGCTGTTCGCGCATCCACTCGTGGAGGTACTCGGCGAAGGCCTCGGCGAGTCGGTCGGCCAGGGCCGTGACCATGATTTCGTTGTAGTCGTCGTCCTGGTCCTGGAAGCGTTTGCGCCAGGCCTCCAGCCCCTCCCCGGCGGTGACGGCGAAGGCGCCGACGTAGTCGTCACAACCGCTGTCGGCGGGCGCGACGAAGTCGCTCAGCGCGAGGTTGGGGTCGTCGTCGGCGTGGCGTTCGCGCTGCTGGCGGAGGGTGCAGAGCCGCTCGCGAACCTCCTCGCGGCTGTCGTCCTCGTAGACGACGATGTCGTCGCCCTTGCGGTTGGCGGGAAAGACGCCGCAGACGGCGTGGGCGTCGAGCCGATCCTCGCGGATGGCCTGCTCGAGCATCTCTCGGGCGTCGTCGAAGAGATCGCGGGCCGCCTCCCCGTATTCGTCGTGCTCGAGAATCTGGGGATACGGGTAGTTCATCTCCCAGGCGATAAAGAAGGGCGTCCAGTCGATATAGTCGACGAGCGTCTCGAGTGAGACGTCCGGCATCGTCTCCCTGCCCAGAAACTCGGGGTCGGGCATGTCCTGCGCCTGAAAGTCGAGTTCCAGCCGGTTGGCGCGCGCCTTCTCGTAGTCCAGCAGTGGCCGCCCGTCGTCGCCCTCGTGGAGCCGGCGGTCGCGTTCCTGACTCTGTTTGTTCTCCTCGACGAATTCGCGCTTTTCGACCGGATTGAGGAGCTTCCCGGTGACGCCGGTCACGCGCGAGGCGTCCAGCACGTGGATGACCGGTGAGCTGTACTCGGGCGCGATCTTGACCGCCGTGTGGCGTCGACTCGTCGTGGCGCCCCCGATCAACAGCGGCACGTCCATCTCGACGCGCTCCATCTCGCGAGCGACGTGGATCATCTCGTCGAGCGACGGCGTGATCAGTCCGCTGAGGCCGACGATGTCGACGTCCTTCTCCTTGGCCTTGTCGATGATCTCGTCGGCCGGCGTCATCACGCCCATGTCGACGACGTCGTAGTCGTTGCAGCCGAGGACGACGTTGACGATGTTCTTGCCGATGTCGTGGACGTCGCCCTTGACCGTCGCCAGCAGGATCTTGGCCTTCTCTCCGTCCTCCTCGTCGGCCTTCTCCTGCATGTAGGGGAGCAGATAGGAGACGGCCTTCTTCATCGCCCGGGCGCTCTTGACGACCTGGGGTAGAAACATCTGGCCCGAGCCAAAGAGGTCCCCGACGACGTCCATCCCGCCCATCAGCGGACCCTCGATGACGTCGAGCGGGCGGTCGGCTTTCTGGCGCGCCTCCTCGACGTCCTCCTCGACGAACGTGTCGATGCCGTGGACGAGGGCGTGCTCGAGCCGCTCCTCGACCAGTTCCTCGCGCCACTCGTCCTCGTCCTCTTCCTCGCGCTCCTGGTCCTTGTACTCCTCGGCGAGTTCGAC
>JAQCND010000311.1 GCA_028274765.1 Bradymonadaceae bacterium | reverse complement strand
TCCTTGCGGCGAGCGATGAATTTACCGAAGCCACTCACCTTCAGCTCTTCGCCGGATTCAAATAACTGCTTCATCGTCTCGAGAAGAGTCTCGACATACGCCTCGGCCTCTTTTTTGGTGCATTCGTCGTCGAGCCGCTCGTAGACGTGATCGACAATGCGAGCCTTGGTGAGCGTCTGCGTCTCCGAATCCTCGTCCGATGCCATGATGGGGCGTCCTGATCGCAAAGCAACCGATTTGTGTCACAACCGGATCGGTGATCGTAGCGGGTCCAGCCCCTCGATGCAAATTGTGATGAAACTCTAAGTCACGCGGATCGTGGCTCGATTGCGTCAGCGCACGTCTCCGTCTTCAGAGGGAGCCAAACATACGGAGAGGAGACCGATTCAGGGCGATGACCGGGGGCGACCCTCGGGGAGACTCTCGCCGGCTCGAGACGAGCGCGTCGGCACGGGGCGAGTCGAGGCGTCGGATGGCACCTCGGGGGGCAAGCTCGAATCTTCGGAGGATATCGGGAGACGAGACGTTCGCGCCTCCGGAGAGATGTCGGCGACGTCAGCGACGGGTCGCGCCAATGTCGTCCTCGAGCCATGATTCGAGCTCGGCGTCGAGGGGCTCGATCTCGTCTTCGGTCAAACTGCGATCGTCGGCCCGGTAGACAACCGAAAAGGCCAGGCTCTGTCGACCCTCGGGCACCTGCTCCCCTTCGTAGACGTCGAAGAGCTCGACCGATTCGACCAGTTCGTCGAACGTCTCGTGCTGCTTCTGGAAGGAGGTGATCGAGTCGACAACCTCTTGATACGACAGCTCCTCGTCGACCAGCAGCGCGACGTCGCGTTCGACGGGCGGGAAGTGACTGTAGGGCTGGAATTCGAGACGTCGCCGGTCGGATGCGATGAGTCGTTCGATCGCCACTTCGGCGACGACCACGGGCGCGTCATCGACCTCCAGATCGCGGGCCACCTCGGGATGGAGGCGACCCACCCGGGCGAGCCGGTCTCCGTCGAGCCGCCATTCGGCCTCGATGCCGGGATGGAGCCAGGGCGCCGACGTGTCGGGTTCGCGCCACTGAGCTCCCTTCAGTTCGAAGGGGCGTCCGATCAGCTCCACGAGCCCCTTGAGATCGAAGAAGTCCCAGCGCCGATCGTCGTCCCAGTGCGGGGCCACCTCGCCCGTCGCCAGGAGCCCGAGCGTGGGTACTTCGCGCTCGGGGCCGTATCGGCGAGCGACCTCGAAGATGGCGACGTCATCGATGTTCCGGGCTCGATTGTCGGCGAGATTCCCCAGAAGCGACGGGAGCACCGTGGTCTGCATGTAGCGATCGCTGCTCCGGACGGGATTGGCGATCTCGACGGTCTCGCGCAGTCTGGACTCCTCGGGAGCGCGGAGGCGTTCGAGATCCTCGTCCGACATGAAGCTGTCGTTGAGCACTTCCGAGAGCCCGGCATCGAGCAGGCGCTGACGAATCAGATTCAAAAGGGAGCGATCCTCGCGATCCAACAAGGTCGGTTCGTGTTCGGCGTCGGGGCGGGGCGTATGCGATTCGCCCATTTTGCGGGTCGGAAGTTCCTCGTCCATCCGGTCGTAACCGTGGAGGCGGGCGATCTCCTCGACGAGATCGATCGGACGTCGGAGATCACCGCGAAACGACGGGATGCGCACCGGCAGCGCATCGTCTTCGGGGGCCTCCGGGTAGAGGTGGAGACGCTCGAGCATCGAGCGCGCCTCGTCCGGGTCGAGGTCGATCCCCAGCGAGCGTGTCGGCAGATCGAGTGGAAGCTCGACCGTCCAGTGTTCGTCGTACTCGTCGGAGTCGTCGGCGATCGCGACGTTCGAGCGGATGGTCGGGCGATCGACGTCCGGGAGCGTCGCCTGGGTCCGGACAATGGCCTGAAGAGCCCGGTCGAGCGAGCGCTCGACGGCAATGGGATCGGTGCGTCGCTCGAAACGATGGCTCGAGTCCGTATGAATGTCGTGCCGCTTGCTCGTGCGGCGCACGGTTCGCGGGTCGAAGAAGGCGCACTCCAGAAGGACCCGCGACGTGCTCTCGGAGACCTCTGTCTCGGCCCCGCCAATGACACCGGCCAGCGCGACTGGCTTCGAGGCATCGGCGACGACGAGATCGTCCTCGTCGAGCTCGTAGGTCTCGTGATCGATGGCCTCGAGGGTCTCACCCGCTTGAGCTCGCCGCACGACGATCGATGAGCCATTGAGTGTATCGAGGTCGAAGGCGTGCAGCGGCTGGCCGACGTCCATCAGGATGAAGTTCGTGACGTCGACAATGTTGTTGACGCTACGGAGTCCGATGGCGTTGAGACGTCGACGAAGCCAGAAGGGACTCGGCCCGACCTCGACGTCTTCGAGGACGGCGAACGCGTATCGCGGGCATCCCTCGACGTCGCGCACCTCGAGGTCGGCGGCCTCGAGCACGTCCCCGCCCGATGCCTCTCGGCGCCAGAGGGGAGGACGGTCGGCGTCCTCCGGTCGGCGGAGAGGGCGCTCGATGAGAGCCGAGACCTCGCGAGCCACCCCGAAGTGACTCAGACAATCGGAGCGGTTCGGGGTCAAATCGAGTTCGAAGACGGTGTCGGCGACATCGAGCGCCTCGAAGACAGGCGTTCCGACCTTTAGATCCGAAGGCAGAATCATCAGCCCTTCGGACGACTCGGCCAGATCCAACTCCTCGGCGCTGCAGAGCATGCCCTCGGAGGCGATGCCCATCAGCTCGCGGGTCTCGACGTCGAAATCCAGCGCCGGGGGGCGACTTCCGGGGAGCGCGGTGGGCACGAGATCCCCCGATGCCATATTGTCGGCCCCACAGGCGATCTGCAACAGCTCGTCACCCCCGACGTCGACCCGGCAAATCACGAGCCGATCGGCATCTGGATGGGGTTCGATCTCGACGATGCGGCCGACGACGATGTCGCCCTCGTCTCGCCCCACCTCGTCGAGGCCGTCGACCTCCAACCCAGCCATGGTCAGACGATGGGCGAGCTCATCGATCGCGATACCGTCGAGATCGATCCACTCTTCGAGCCAGTTCAAACTGATATCCATGGGTCAAACTCCTCTCGACACGGAGATGGGAGATGGCCAATCGGGGTTGATCCGTTCACGCCCGACCTGATGAGGATGAGAGCGGGACCGTGTGACGAGCAAGATGAAGCCCGAAACGGCGGCCGGTTGCGGGAGCGTGTGCCGCTGATGAGTGTCAGAATTGTCGCAGGAAGCGGAGATCGTTTTCGAAGAAGTGCCGGATGGCGTCGATCCCTCGTTTCAGCATGACGATCCGTTCGATCCCCATGCCAAAGGCAAAGCCCGTGTACGTGTCGGGATCGAGACCGACCGTCTCGAGGACGTTCGGATCGACCATGCCGGCCCCGAGGATCTCAAGCCACCCCGTGTCCCCGCACACCTGACAGCCCTCGCCATCGCAGAAGAGACAGCCGATGTCGACTTCGGCGCTGGGCTCGGTGAAAGGGAAGAAGCTCGGGCGAAACCGCATCGACGTCTCGTCGCCGAAGGTCTCCTCGGCGAAGTGCCGAAGCGTCCCCTTCAGCTGGGCCATCGTCACGTCAGCGTCGATCAACAACCCCTCGATCTGATGGAAGACGGGGCTATGGGTCAGATCGTCGTCACACCGATAGACTCGACCCGGCGAGATGATGCGAATGGGGGGCTGGTAGGCCTGCATCGTCCGGATCTGGACCGGCGAGGTGTGAGTGCGAAGCAGGTGGTCGTCGGTCGTCTTGAAGGTATCCTGCATGTCCCGAGCCGGATGGTCCTCGGGAAAGTTGAGGGCCTCGAAATTGAAGAAGTCGGTTTCGATCTCGGGGCCCTCGGCGACCTCGAACCCCATCGCCGTGAAGACGTCGATGAGCTCGGATTCGACCTCGGCGATCGGATGGGGCGAGCGCGCCGGCGGCGTCCGGGCCGGGAGCGTGACATCGACCGACTCCTCGTCGAGCTGGCGCTCGAGCTGGAGCTGCTCGAGCTCCTCGAGGCGCGCTTCGTAGGCGGACTTCACCGTCTCTTTGGCCTCGTTGGCGATCCGGCCGGCGGTGGGTTTGTCCTCGTCCGGCAGCTCGCCGATGATCGACATCATCTCTTGGATGTCGCCATCGCGCCCGAGGTACGCATTTTTGGCCTTGATGGCTTCGTCCTTGGACTCGGCCTGGCGGATGCGACGTGTGGCCTCGCTTTGGAGCTCGTTCAGTTTCGATTGGAAGGCGTCGATGTCCATGGAGCTCCTTGGTCCGATGGGGCCCGGGCTCGGGATGATTCCGATCCCCTCGAAGACACCGGAGGGACGGCTCGATTATCCGTTCTCGAGAGCCTCTTGGGCCTCGTCGACGATCTGGGCGAAGGCCTCCGGATCGAAGACGGCGATGTCGGCGAGCACCTTGCGGTTGAGCTCGATTCCCGCCTTGTTGAGCCCGCCCATGAACTGGCTGTAGCTCATGTCGTGCTGGCGAGCCGCGGCGTTGATGCGCGTGATCCAGAGTCGTCGGAACTCGCGCTTGCGGCGGCGCCGATCGCGATACTGGTACTGCCAGGCCCGGTGGACGGTCTCCTTGGCGTGTTTGAAGTAGCGATGGCGCCCGCCGTAGTAACCCTTGGCGCGTTTGAGCATTTTCTTGCGGCGCTTGCGCGCCTGATTGCCTCGTGTGACGCGTGGCATGACAACTCCTCGCAGTTCGTGATCGGTCGCGTCGAATCAGTCGCTTGGCGATACATATAGATACGGAGCCCCCCCTGAAGCTCTCGCGTTCCCCTGAGTTTCCCCCCGATGTTCGAGAGACGTATTCAGTCGTATGGAAGCATCTGGTCGACTTTCTTGGCGTCTTCGCCCTCGAGGTATTTGTCGTCGCGGAGCTGACGCTTGCGCTTTTTGCTCTTTTTGGTCAGAAGGTGGTTACGGTAAGCGCGTCGGTGCTTGATTTTGCCCGACGACGTCTTTTTGAAGCGCTTGGCCGCGGCTTTTCGCGTCTTCATTTTTGGCATGGTGCATCCTTCCCGGCGACATTCGCCGGTCGTGTCGAGTCGATAATCTCTGCGTCTCATCCACATCTCTCCCACGTCTCTGACGTCTCGCCCCAAAGGACGAAAGTAGGACCGGGAGAGGATGATGGGACATAGCCCATCTCAGGTGTCATTGCAACCTCGTGCCAGCGGGGGGGGCAGGGCGATCGCACAAGGAATGCCCCACTGCGAGCGCGAGCCGGCTGGAAGCCCACTTCCGGAGGACGTACAGGGGCGCTCCGAAGCCGAGCCTTCCGGATCGACTCGATATCGGTTCGGAGCGCCTTGATACGTCCTCGACATGAGCATCCCTGCTGGCACGTGGCTTCAGCGACGCCCTGACGGCAGGATGGAGGTGACACAACGAGGAATGAATCGTGAATGTGTGGCCTATACCTCTAATGCGATCGCCTTGGCGGGGGGCTCGTGCCGTCGCGTTCACGGAGATGAGTCTCGAACCTCGATGGAGCCGGAGCGCTCCGGCGCGAGGGTGCGAGACGATCAGCTCCGGGCCGGCTCGGCCGTCAGCGTCGTATCATCGTACGTCTGATTGTTCAGCGCATTGATGACGTCGTAGAAGTAGTCCTCGCGAACCTCGACGAAACTGTATCGACTCTTGAGGACGATCTCGCCGAAGTCCTCGTCGCTCGTGCCCGAGAGATGACAGAGCGTCTCCCGGAGATCGTTGGAATCGTCGAAGTAGTCTCGCCCCACGTCCATGTACATTTTGGATCGCGGGTGATCGGGCGCGCCATCAGCCTGGATGAAGTCCTCCTCGAGCTCGGGCTCTTCGATCGGCTCGAGGGGCTCCTCGTCTTCGACGAACGTCTCCTCGTCCGGGCGGGCCGGCTCGTCCTCCTGGGGAGGGGGAGCGTCGTGCGAATCGGCGGATTCGGGCGGAGGAGCGTGCTCTTCGGTATCGGCTGGAGGCTCGTTCTGGTCGTCGCGCCGCTCACGATCCGGCTCTTCGGATGAGCGCGTGCGACGTCGCTTCGGCGGCTCGGGGGGCGGCTCGGCCCCTTCTCCGGCGGCGAGTGCCTCTGGCAGACGGTCGATCCAGCCGCGAAGTTTGTCGTCGTCGGCGACGCGTTCGGCGAGTGCGATCAGTCGAGCGACAAAGGGGGGAGCGTCGAAACCATCGTCGACCGGGCCGTCGAGGAGCTGCTCGGCCATGCCGAGCTTGCCGCCATACGGCAGGTGATCGAACTGTTCGAGTTGCTCGGCGAGCCCTTTGATGCCCTGGCGCTCCTTGTTCTGGAGGACCGCTTCGATATCCGGAATCGAGCGCTCGATGAAGTCGATGTCGTACGTGCGCTGGATCTCCAGGAAGGACGCCATGTCGCGTTTGGAGACGAGACTCAGCGCCTCGCCCTGCTTGCCGATACGACCGGTGCGACCCGTGCGGTGGACGTAGACTTCGGGGTCTTGGGGGAGTTCGAAGTTGATGACGTGGCCGAGATCCGAGATGTCGATACCGCGAGCGGCCACGTCGGTCGCCACCAGATAATCGACGTCTCCGTTGCGGAGGTTCCCGAGCGTCTCCTCGCGTTCGCTCTGCGGGAGCTGGCCGTTGAGGACTTCGGCGTTGTAGCCGTATTTCTGGAGAAATTCCGTGATCGCGAAGGTCTGGTCGCGCGTGTTGGCGAAGATGAGCGCGTCGTCGGTCACCTCGGCCTCGATGACCTGCACGAGGTCGCGCTTGCGGCGGTTGCCGTCGCTTCGATAGAAAACGTGCGAGACGGACTCGGCTGCCACCGAATCCGATGACAGCGAGATGTACTCGGGATAAAAGAGGATGTCGTCGGCGAGCGACTTGATTGCCTCGTCGACTGTTGCCGAGAACAGCAGTGTCTGTCGATCTTCGGGCAGGTACTCGACGATTGCCTCGAGCTCCTCGCGGAAGCCCATCGACATCATCTCGTCGGCCTCGTCGAGCCCGAAAAATCGGAGCTGCTCGACGTCGACCTTGCCTCGCTCCAGCAGATCGAGCAGTCGACCGGGCGTCGCGGCGATGATCTGGGCCGCCTCGAGGGCCTCGAACTGCTTGTCATAGGACGTCCCGCCGTAGATCGCCGTGGCGTTCAGATCCTTGACGCTTCCGATCCGCTCGAACTCTCGATAGACCTGTCGGGCGAGCTCGCGCGTCGGCGTCAGCACCAGTACCTCGTGTTCGCCGGGATTGGGCTCTAGCATCTCGACGATGGGAATGGCGCAGGCCGCCGTCTTGCCGGTCCCGGTCTGGGATTGGACGATGAGATCGATGCCGGCTAGAATGAGGGGAATGGCCTCGCGCTGGACCTCCGTGGGGGTCTCGTAGCCGATATTGGCGAGGGCCTGGAGGATATCGTCGCTGAGATAGAAATCGTCGAAGTTCTTTTTGGGCGGTTGGCTCATGACGTCCCGTTCGAGGGGGTCGTTTGAACGATGGTGGCAGGCCGAATCGAGTGACAGGCCCGTCGCATGAAGACAAGTTGCGTGCGCAATATAGAGAGATCGTCGCCGAGGTCAAAGGCGGATTCCCATCGCCTTCGTCCACGGAGGGCGACAACGGTCACTCTCCCACATCGACTGGCTCGGCGATACGACTTCGTCAGACGGAGATGGAGCCGAGACGCGGGTCCGGAGCCACGCTCGAGGTGCTCCAGCTGCGTGACCGTCTCTGCCACCGACTCCAACAGCTTCTCGCTTTTGGCTCGCGCCATAATCGTCGACAGATTCGGTGGATGTGTTGTGCCCCTCCGATATGACGAAAGACTGCTTCCCGTCTTGACGAACGGCCTCATCTTCGATTTTATGTCACACTACATCATCTGAGTTCCTCTCGATGTTCATCCAATTTGCGAGCGTCGACGATGTCATATCTGTGGTGGAGCCCCGGCTTGGGGTGGTCACGAAGAGCGTTCTGGGTGGGAGTCGTCAGTCTCGTGGCTCTCGGCTGCAACGAACAGCCCGAGGAGCGGGGACGGACGAATTCGGATACGGCTGCGGGTTCACTCGAGGGGACGATCACGCTCGAGGGACGCGACGATTATTCGGGCATTCTAGTCACGGCCGGATCCAGCGCCGGCACGGAGACCGACGAGAGCGGCTCCTTTCGACTCGAGGGCGTCCCGGCGGGAGAGCGCGTCGTCGAGGCCAGTCGATCGGGTTTCGAGGCTCGCCAAGCGATCGTCGAGATCAAGACGGGCTCGACGGCCAACATCGAGTGGGAACTCGCCTCGACCGAGAGTGATGACGAGCCCGCCAACCGACCTCCTCAACTGGCCTCGCTGTCGGCGCCTCGGCGCACCCTTCCGCCGGGCGGGACCGTCGAGGTCACGGCCGAGGCGTCGGACCCGGACGGCGACGAGCTCGCTTACAGCTGGTCGGCAACGGGGAACTATCAGGTCGAGCAAACCTCGGAGGCCAACGTCGCGACCGTCCAGGCGCCCGACGAGACGGGACAGAGCGGACGCATCCAGGTGCGCATCCAGGATGGAAACGGCGGAGGCATCGTCGCCGCCATCGAAATGACGACCTCCACCAACAGCCCACCCGTCGTCACCTCGCTCTCGGCCAATCCCCCTCAGCTCGAGCGGGGTGGAAGCGCCACGCTTCAGGCTACCGCCTCCGACCCCGACGGCGACGATCTTTCCTATGATTGGAGTGTCGATTCGAGCGACTGGTCGATCGAAGGCGAGGGCGAATCGGTGACGCTCCAGGGGCCGGATCGGTTCGGCGCCTCGACGACGGTGACTCTGAGCGTCTCGGACGGCCGCGGCGCCTCGACGAGTGCCGACCTCTCGGTGTCGACGGCGCGCTCGGCCGGCAGTCCCGTCATCTCGTCGCTGACGGCCAGTCCCTCGAGTGTCGAACCGGGGGGGGCGATCCAGCTCCAGGTCTCGGCCAGCGATCCGGATGGCGAATCCCTCTCCTACACCTGGCAGGCCCCCTCGGAGTGGTCCCTCACGGAGAATACTGACTCGGCGCAGGTGGTGGCCCCCGACGAACCCGACCAGCGCGCCTCCATTGCGGTGACGGCGACGTCCGAGAGCGGCCAGCAGGCTTCAGCATCGGTCTTCGTCTCGACTCAAGCCAACCGCGCCCCCGTCGTGGCTTCGATCGTCGCCACACCGAACCCCGTCGAGCCGGGCGCGACGACGACCGTCGACGTCTCGGCCTCGGATTCGGACGGCGACGCGCTCAGCTACAGCTGGACCGAGCCGAGCGACTGGACGCGCCAGTCGGCCAGCAACGACGAACTGGTGCTCGAGGCCCCCGACACTTACGACGCCTCCGGGACGCTCGAAGTCGAGATCGATGACGGCCGCGCCACGACCCAAACGTCGGTGACCCTCTCGACCATCTCGAATCTCGCCCCCACCATCAGCAACCTCTCGGCTCAACCTTCGCCGGTCTCACAGGGCGGTACGGTCCAGCTTGCGGCCTCGGCCAACGATCCCAACGGCGACGACCTCACCTACACCTGGAGCGTCGGCAACTCGGACTGGACGCTTCAGAGTACGAGCGGGTCGTCGACTGCCCTCGACGCCCCGGACCAGGCCGGGTCCTCGACGTCGGTGATGCTGACGGTCGAGGATGGCGCCGGCGGCCAAGCCGAGGCCAGCACGTCGGTGGCGACACTCGACTGCGGGGCCAACCGCGGCAACTGCGATGGGTCGGCCACGAACGGCTGCGAGACCAACCTGATGTCGAACGCCTCGCACTGTGGGGCGTGCGGACAGAGTTGCTCGAGTGGATCGAACGCTCAGAGTATCTGTCTCGGGGGATCGTGCGACCTGCAGTGCGAAACCGGCTTTGCCGACTGCGATGGCAACCCCTCCAACGGTTGCGAAGTCAACCTGAACGATGACGACGCCAACTGCGGCTCGTGCGGCAACACCTGTGGCGGGTTTGCGAACGCCACCAGCACCTGCCAGAACGGTCAGTGTCAGCTGAACTGCAAGTCGGGCTTTGCCAACTGCGACGGCCGAATCTCGAACGGCTGCGAAGTCGACCTGAGTGCCAACGACAACCACTGCGGCCAGTGTGGCAACGCCTGCGGGTCGGCCTCGAACGGCGACCGCGTCTGCCAGAGCGGAAGCTGCGAGCTGACCTGCGACTCGGGCTTCAAAGATTGCGACGGCGATCCCTCGAATGGCTGTGAGCCGGCCGGCAGCGGAAGCACCCAGGTCTGTGCCGGACGCACCTGCAACACCATCCTCCAGGGCGGCTACGCGCAGACGGATGGCGTCTACTGGATCGACCCCGACGGCGGTCAGACCGACGACGCCTTCAAAGCGTACTGCGACATGACGACCGATGGCGGGGGCTGGACGCTTCTGGGCACCATCTCGGGGGAGGGCGCCGACGTCTGGGCCGAACAGAAGGGCCCCTGGGCCGACCAGTCGACCTTCGGCTCGCCCGATCGGCCGTACCGCGACTACAAGTCGCCAGCCTGGTACGAGATGGACATCTCGGGCAGCGACATCTTGTTTCAGCGTCGATACGAGGACCAGACGCGCGGCCAGGTCGTCCTCCAGAACTGCCTCCGGGGCGAGGATCGCTTCAACAAGCTCTTCACGACCTGGAATCCGAGCCAGCAGACCCCAGCGTGCACGTCCTCAGACATGCGTGTGTTGCAAAGTAGTAGTACGGGGGTGCGAGAACCACGATATGCTGAAGGCAACGAATTTGGGCTGGCGGGCAACCG
>JAQCND010000307.1 GCA_028274765.1 Bradymonadaceae bacterium | reverse complement strand
CTCGAAGGTCTCGCGATAGTCGTCGAGATCCTCGAGGTCGGCCCGTTCGTAGGCGTCGACGTGGGTGGCGACAACGCGCTGGACTGCATCTTCATCCCGCCCGGCCGACTCGTCGAAGAGGCGAAACTGCAGGATGCGTCGGCGATCCTCGGTGGAGCGAAACGACAGCTCCAGGGGGTTGATGCGCCGGAGCGTATCGGCCGGCTCGGCCTGTTCGCCGAGCACCGACGTCAGCAGCGTGACCCGGCCGTCGCGCATGGCGACCTCGCTGAGCGCCTGCAGGAAATTGCGGTTGCGTTCGCGGCGCGATTCCGAGGCGGCGGCGTACCACCGCTCGAGCTCGTCGACGATCAAGAAGAGGCGCCGGTCGCCGAGGGCGCGCTGGATCGTCTCGCCGTCGGGGAAGCTGTCGATGGTTTCGCGCAGATCGGGACGATCGACGGCCTCGAAGAAGACGTTCCAGAGATGCTCCGTGTTCCGGTCGATGAAGCTCCGCGAGACGACGATCGCCCCGTCGGGAAACTCGAAGGGTTCGAGATCCCATCGCGCCGCCCAGTCGTTGGCGACCTCCGGCGACGAGAGGGCGTGGTAAGCCGCCAGCAGGACGTGGGACTTCCCGGCCCCATAGCGGCCGCTCATCAAGATCGTGCCGGGGACGGCCTGGGGTTCGCGCACCCGGCGGTCGAGCGCCCGGAGCGTCTGACGGACGTCTTCGGTCGGATATGTCAGGTCGAAAAACGCCCGCGGATCGCGGAGTTTCGAGGTGCCGGGCACCTCGCCCGCCAGTCCCTGGCGCGCCTCGTCGCGGAGCTCGGCGAGGTTGACCATGCCGAGCAATCCCTCGCGTTCGAGGACTTCGTCTCGGACGGTGAGTACGTCGCCATAGGAGGGTAGATCGGCCATCGTCTCGAACGGTTGTGGGAACCAAAAAAGCTTTTGTTCGAATGCGTTGTGTAGCCAACTCGTGTGAGTCTGGCAAGTCCGAGCCTCGGGCCGATCGCTTGTGAACATGTACTCTCTCGTGATCGCCTCGCTTGTCCGTACGCGAGTGGTGCGCGTTTGGATGACATCCATCCGCGTCTGCGGTTGGAACAAACCATATGCCGGCTGGGAGCCGGCGCTCCAGTAGGCGCCTCATCTCATGATCTCAGTCTTGATATGGAGCGCCTTGATATGTCCTCGAAATGCCTGTGCGTCTGTGACGTGAGCATCCCTGCTGGCTTGCGGGGACGAGCAAGGCGTTTCGCCACGGGTTCTAAGCGGGGGAGCGCCTGCTTCGGAGGGGAGTGACCATGCGTGTCCGCTCTAGTATATTCCCTCCGTTGAAGCGGCGATCTGACGAGCCCCCGAAGGAGGCGGCAGCGGATAGCTCCGGGCGAAAGCCCGGAGTCCAAGTGTCGGTATCTATCACATTCGAGCCCCGGAGGAGCGGCAGTACGCCCAAACGAACACGAGTGGGGAGTGACCGGAGACGTCGTCTCGGCGAACACGATCGAGGCACAAAAAAACCCCGGCCGGAATGGCTCCGGCCGGGGTTCGGTGTGTGGGTGAGTCTCACCTCGGAGGAGGCGAGACTCGAATCGGGGCGTCGATTAGAAGCTCAGGTTGTCGGACGTGAGGCCGTAGCTGGCCTGGCCGGGACCGGAGCCGAGCGTGTTGGCGCAGGTCGAGGAGGGCGCGATGAGGTCGTCCTCGGTCTGATCCGGGCTGCAGATGTCGACCTGAACCTCTTCCTCGGGGTCGTCGGGAGAGGGGGTGGCATTGCACTGTTTGCCGTACTCGTAGACGATCAGGTTCTGACCGTCCTCGAGCTCGAGGTTGCCGTTGTCACCGGGGAACTTGAGCGTGACGATGCCGCCACAGCCGAGCGAGACGACCGTCTCCTCACGGAATTTGGAGCCGTTCTTAGACGCGGGACACTGATTGCCCTCAAACTGCTCGAGGTCCGGCATGCTGCCGCTGAAGACGGCATCCGCGTTGGTTTTCTGGTTGTTATCGCCCTCGAGGCTGCTGCCGATGAGGTCGGCCCAGGCGACCGTCTCGCCGCTCGAGTCACGGAGTTCAACGCCGAAGACGTCGGCGGCCGGGTCGTCCTTGCTGCAGTTGACCTCGTTGCCGGTCGTGATGCTGATGAACTTCGGATTGTTG
>JAQCND010000010.1 GCA_028274765.1 Bradymonadaceae bacterium | reverse complement strand
ATAGTCCCAGATTGCCCTCGGGCGCGGCAGAGTCATCGAATCGAGATTCGTCTCACGCAAACGTGAGCCGGTTGGGATTCCATGTCCGGGGGACGTCCTGGTGCTGGCTACATCGCTGAAGCGACGTGACGAGGCTCAAACCCCGAATGCGTCATCTATACCTCTAATGTTGCTCATCCCGGATAGCGGGAGCGGATGTACTCTGACTTATTCGGCCCTCGTCTGCCCCGAGACGTCGTCTCGTCCGCTCGATGGCTCTCGGTCGGTTGGGCATCTCGTCGCGCTTCGATACACTCGACATGACACACGTCTCGTCCCTCACCGATACACTCGAACGATGGACGACTCCCCCCTTCGATTGATGATCTACGACGACACGTGCCGACGCGACGTCGGTCCCGTGGGGCTGACCCACACCTGGATGGCGGGCAGGTGGCTCTATCGGGGACTGGGACGACTCGACGTCGTCCGGGGCGTCTCGAGCTGGCCGAAGGCACTCGACTGGCTCGCTCGCGTCGCGCGACCTCGACCGATCGCCGAGATTCAGTTCTGGGGACACGGCAAATGGGGACAGTTGTTGATCGACGGCATTCCCCTCGATCGATCGTCACTCCACGAATACCATCCCCATCACGACCGCCTGCTCGCCATTCGAGAGCGGCTCACCGACGATGCGCTCTGGTGGTTTCGCACCTGTGAGACGTTCGGCGCCGAGCTCGGCCACCGCTTCGCCCGGGCGTGGACATCCTTTTTCGACTGCCGGGCTGCCGGACATACCTACATTATCGGACCCTGGCAGAGCGGACTCCACCACCTCGCTCCCGGCGACGAGCCGCACTGGTCCCCGTGGGAGGGACTGGCCGAAGGTACGCCCGACGAACCGGTCCGGGCCGAATGGTCGACGTGGCGCAAACCGTGTACTGTCACCTGTCTGCACAATACGGTCCCCCGCGAGTGGTGAGTATCCGCGAGCGACAGCCCCCGCCGGAGACACGACTGGATCGGCCGATATCTCCACAGGGGCCTGGCGTGACGGATCGCGTGCTTGGAGTTCGATGGCTATCGGCGTTCACTTCCCATCGTTCGCCACCAGGAGGTCCCTCTCCTCTGAGCTGCGTCATGATACACATTCGTCTCGAGGAGCATTCATCCGTCGGTCGTCTCGATATGTGCGAGCCGTGTCTGCTGATCATTCGAGCCTCACTGTAAAGGGACACCGGCCGAGGGGACGGCCTGTGGAAGGCAACGGCGAGCGGCTCGAATACGCTTCGGGCAACGTCTCCGCGAGAAGTCAATTTTCGGAATCGTCTTTATTCAGAGCGTCTTGTCCTCCGTCTTTTTGTCCGTCTCGCCACTCGAGCCACAGCCGGCGCCCGCCAAACCCAAGGATGAGCAACACGGTAAGGATGGAGATGACGAATCCCGCATAGACGAGCGGATCCGAAAACTCGATGACGAGCCGGTGTTCACCCGCGGGAACATCGACGGCGAGGCGCCCGCGATCCGAGGTTACCTCACCGAGGTTCGACGTCCAGGCGCGATGTTTGTTCTGGTTGACGATCACTCGCGCCTTCTCGTCAGCTTTGACCTGCAGCACGATCCGATGGGGCGACCAGGAGATGCGCTCGACCTCTCCTCTCGTCTCGTCTTTGAGAAACTCCTCCTGTTCGAGGTCCGCCCGGAGCGCTGGCGACTGGAAAAAGGGCTGTGCCTCCCAGCAAGCCAGCGAGCCCCGACTGACCACCGGCCAGACGTTGGCATGCCAACGGTTGCCGATCGTCTGTTGGAATGGCCGGTCGTAGCTTCGCGGCCATTCAACGGTGAACGTCTCGTCGATCCGGGCCTTGTTGAACTGGAAGACCGGAGATACGACGACTACGCTCAAACCCGCGACGACACCTCCGATCACCAGCACACTCAATCCCCGATAGATCGACGGTCCGTAGCTCCACTGCGATAGCCATTTCTCGTCTCGGAGCCGCCCGAAGCCACCGACGAGTTGTTGTTCGAGACGGGTGATACCGTGACCGGCACCGATCCCCAGGAAGAAGACGATAAAATTGGTGTACCGGAAGGGCGCGCGCAGATTCTCGTAGACGGGTAGCGACTTCAGACCATGGTAGAGAGCCAGCGGGCTCTCGCCTCCCATGGCCAGCATGTAGCAGAGTGCGACGAAGAAAAACGCTCGCCCCGCCCGTCGATCCCCGAACAGAAGCGGATAGATCGCGAGCCCGAGGACGGGAAGCCCGATGTAACTCGTCGCCGTCCCGTTGTAGGATTCCGGGGGGCCCGGGGTCTGGACGAAGAGCATCTTGGCGACGTCCGTCAGCGAGTAGCTCTCTGTACTCTGCAGCGTTCGAGGCACCTCGAGGAGCGTCTCGACGACGGGTAGCGCTCGAACGGCCGTCACCGCACACGTGATGAGCGCCATCCAGGCGATAGTCAGTGTGGGACGATACCAGGCGTAGTCACACGAGTCGGACTGGAGGATGGCTCGTCCCGTCATGATCATCATGACGATCGCCAGCAGCACCGAGATCATCGGCGTCGGGACGGCGCCCCCCTTGGCAAAGACCCATCCCATGAAGAGTCCCCCGAGCACGCCCCACCACCAGGAACGAACGCCCTTCTCGAGTCCCAAAAAGATCCAGGGCATGAAGAGAAATCCGAAAAACATCGGATGCCCGTTGACCACTGGTGAGGCGAACCGGCCCGAGAAGGCGAAGGCAGCCGCCGCAACGAGACCGCCTATGCCGCGAACTCCGTGATGGCGCGCGTACTGGTAGGTTCCCTCCTGGCCGAGGACCCAAAAGAGCCAGAGTCCGAGTTTCATCCCCGGCATGGTGCCGAAGGGAGCCATCAGGAGATTGACCGGGGCGACGGCCGACGCTTGGAGGTTGCCGAGCTCCGGGACGCCCCCGCAGTAGTATGGATTCCAGACGGGGAGCTGGCCGTACTCGACGAACGTGCGGCGCGCGACCTCGAGGTGATGGGTGAAGAGATACCAGTCGAAATTGCTGCCGAGCAGGTATGGCTTGCTGAGCCCCGACCACATGAAGAGGGTCGCCAGTCCCATCCAGACGGTCAGTCGAAAGGGCGTGAGGTCGACCAGCGCCGACGTCGGATTGTCGTGCGACGTCCAGCTCATGGTGGTGGGGGCTCCAGAGGTACGGTCGTCGGGCGAAGTGGGTCACCCTCGGGGGTGGGCCAGCGCTGGCGTATCCCCTCGTCGTAGATCAGGTAGATCACGGCATAATTGAGCTCGTGCCGATCGATGAGCTTTTCGACATGCATCCGAAGAAGATTGTGATAATGATCCTCGCGTGACCACTTTGAATTGGGAAACTCCTGTTTCGCCCATCGGCGCCAGCGCGCGTCCCATTCGGCGATATCCTCGAAGACCTCTCGGCGCTTTTCTTCGGAGAGTCCGAAACGCTTCGACTTTTGAGCAGGTGGGATGGGGTCGGGAGGAGCATGACGGGTTACATGAATCCCCAGCCAGAGAACCAATCCAACGGGAAGAAGCCAGAGCAGCCGATATCCCCAGCGCTTGATGCGTCGCATGGGCATATCCACAGCACATTCCGCTCGAGAGACAATGAAGACGAATCGAGTACGAGCGGTGCGAATGCCATATCATAGCGGCTGTATCAACATCGAGAGTCCATACGGCTTGCAGCCAGGACTGCGACGAGCCGTCCATGCTCATGACTTCTTCAGTATAGCGTTTATGTTTCCATTGTATCGCAACACATGTCTCGAGGCTCGCTCCGGACTCTTACTGCGTGAAGATCATGCGACGATCTCCCTCACTGCACGCCATCGATCCTCGTTGTCTCACGATCCTCGGATGTTTTATTCTGGTCCCGTGGCTCGGCACGAGTTGTGCGTCTCAGTCCCCCCGAGAGCCCGTGGGACAAGCCGTTTCCCAGAAGACGCAATCCAATCTCGCCCGGGCTCGCACTGATCTCGTCCGAGCTGTCACAGCATTCGGGATCGATTACGACCAGCAAATCTGTCAGACCCGAAAACGCCGAGCTCGCGCCAAGAAAGTTCGCATGGCCATATCGGAAGCTTATATCGAGCTGACTCGAGGGGTTGAACAGGCCAAGCGAAGGGCCAAAAGACAAGGTCGAGCCCGCTCGTCGCGAGACCTATCAAAGACCACCGAAGACAGTATCGTCTGGATGACGACCCAACCAGAGGGACGGAGTCCTCCTCACCAATCGAGTGGAGTCATGGAATGGAGTTGCCTCGAACTCTCGGAGCACAAGAGCTGTGTTCAAGCGGCGGCGGGCGACGTCGTCGAGAGCTTTTACCGTGCCCATGTCCCTGACTCCGACATGCGAATGAACACGCTCATCGATTTGTTGTCGGTTGTCTCTGAAGATTTCGAATGGGGACTCGGGGTGATTGGCAATGAACCGAGCTTGAACCAGGCGCGCGAATCCATTCGCAAGCGTTGCAACTCGGGTGAGAGCCCTATCGACAATTTTTTGCGTCAGCAGTCGTCCGAGTCCGAAGCAGTTCGAATAACCTCGCTCGATACCTTTCGCTCCCGTCTCGTTCACGAAGATCGCGAACTCTGCGAGACTCTTCCCATCATGTACAGCAATCTCGTCGATCTCCTTCGTACTCGCCTCGAACAGCGACTGATCGAAGGAGACTGTACACCGGACAACCGATAGCTCGTGTCGAGTCCGATGCCTTGAATGGATGGTTGGAAAAGGGAAGCCTCTCGTAATAAATAGTTCAAGGGCATTCGTGCGCCAGATGAACCGGACGAGCAAAGCGAAGGCAACATACGGGACGAAGCGCCTTCGACTCGCGGTCCGGCTGTCTCCAACCGAGCCGGCGGGGCTCGTCTGCCGGCGGGACCTGCCGTCGAATGCCTCGAGCTCGCCTGGCGCTGACCATCGACCAGCGGTGCTCGCCTGCTCGCCCCCCCACAAAAAA
>JAQCND010000303.1 GCA_028274765.1 Bradymonadaceae bacterium | reverse complement strand
CATCCGACGTGCGCCATGCATGATGGCGCACGTCGCGGGCCGTCAATGAGAGGTAAGCCCGTGTGAGCGGGGAGACGCCCTCGAACGCGATCGACTCGAGGACGGGTTTGACCCGACGCTGAAAGTCGACCACCGAATCTCGCAGATCGTAGAGCCTCGCGGATGCATATCGGTTCAGCGGATGATCGGGCTGGCGGTGGAGCATGCGCCCGTAGAGTTCGAAGGCTCGCTCGACATCCCCCGCCCAGTGGTGGATCTCCGCCGACGCAAAGAGGCGTTCGATCGCCACGCGATCGCGCTCTTCGGTGTCGTCGTCCTCCTCGGGCTGAGCAGATTCGGAGCGCTCGCGGGGTGGGGGGAGCTCGAGATCACCGTGTTCGAGCTCGCCTCGAAACCAGCGATCGAGGGTCTGTCCGGCCTCCGAGGTGGTCGGCAGGTCGTAGCTCGGCGGGCGCTGGGGACCCGTTTTGCAGGCGGCCAGGCCTCCGAAACACAGGACGACGACGAGAAGAGACGAGAGGGGACGACGTGACATAGAGCACTCGAGGAGGACGAACGGATCGAAGCGTTATTGTTCACGAACGATCCCGATCGTTTCGTTGAGCTCCGAGGTTGCTCGAGAGAGGAAGTCGCGAAACTCGGAGTATCGCTCGACCGGGATGCGATGCATCTCGAGACTGTAGCGGATGTCGGCGACGAGGGTGTTGTTCTCCTTGCGGTAGTCGATCGTCAGCGAGCCGAAGTCATTGTCCAGGTCGACCGACTCGGGGACGCGCTCGAAACCCTCTCGGGTGGGGAGTTGATATCGCATGGTCGTCGCGTTGGTGAAGGGCACGCGCAGGACCAGATCCTGATTGCGCTCGGCCCGCGAGGCGTACTGCGAGAGGAGCTCCTTGGGACTTCCGTACGGGAAGACAAACGTCCGCTCGTCGTTGCTGCGTCGCATCTGTCCCCCCTTGAATTCGAACTGGATTTCGACCGGCTTCTCCAGATCGTCGAGATTGCGGTAGTCGGCGGAGACGAGTTCGGCTCCGGGATAGAGATTGGCGAGTTGTTTTTCGAAGGCCTCGTCTCGACGATCGTCGCTCTCGAGCGTCTGTCGATAGTAGACGGCGTGCTGACCGCGCGCGACCATGCGCCCAGAGGTGACGACCTCGCCGTCCGGGGTCATGTCGACCTGGAGTTCGCGTCGAAGGAGATTGTCGCCGGCCTCGTCGACGGGCATGCGGGTGAATTCGGTTTCGCCTCCGTCTTGGACGATCAGGGCCTGGGCGCTCTGATCCATCGGGGGGAGCTGGGTCGTGCCGTTGTACTCGGCGGTCGGGTCCAAGAAGAGATCCATCGAGGGGATGTAGTTGATGGCGTGATTGAAGACGTGCATGCTCGCCGGTGACGATTCGATCGAGCCGAGGTCGCGAGTGCGCACGAGTACGAGGTCGGTCGGGATGCCCGCCTCCTCGAGCATGACTTTCAGCAGCGAAGACTTGTCTTTGCAGTCACCATATTTGTTGCTGTAGCACTCCGTCGTCCGATAGGGCTTCCAGCCGTGGATCCCGAGGCCGACGTGGAGATAGCGGGTGTTGGTGACGACCCAGTTGTGGATGGCCTCGACCTTCTGGCGGTCGGAGTTCAGCCCCTCGGTGATTCGATCGACCCGGTTGCGGATCTCCTCGTTGACGATGAGCTGTTCCTCGATGAGATTCCACCACCACTGACCGACCTCGTTCCACGTTTTCTTGTTGGAAGCCAGCACGTAGTCGTAAACGTCCGTGTGGCCGGGCTGGCGGGGGTCGGTCTGAACGGCGGGGACGTCCTCGAGTTCGAAGCCGTCAATGCGGTAGCCCTCCCGAGGCGCCTCGCCGTCGGGCAGCGCGTTGTCGAGCGCTCGGTGTTCGAGGCTCGGCGGACGGAAATAGAGATCCCAGGTCGAGGGCGATGCGATCACGTATCGCGCCATGCCGGTCGGCTGGCCATCCTGGAGGTAGGAGACGTCACCGAAGTAGTCCCCCCGGAAGTTCTCGTTGGCGATCTGGCGGACGCGGTAACGATATTCGACCAGATCGCCGATCTCGACGTTGTTGACACGGAGATTCACGTACGCCTGGTCCGTGTAGTATTTACCCCCTCCGGAGGCGTCCCGACGCCACTGGTCGTAATCCTGCAGCGTCGTGCCGTCGGACTTGTGGACCCGAACCTCCAGGATGTCGACCTGTTCGTCGCCCTTTTTGTAGGAGATGGTCTGGGACTGGACGGCATCGAGTCCCTGCTTGGTCTGGACACGTTCGACCCGCTGGATAACCTTCTGATAGAGTCCGTTGGGTTCGACGTGAAAAACGGTCTGGTCGACGACCGTATCGTGGGCGTACGAACCGCCATCGTAGTTGTCAGCCAACTCGCGGGGCTCGTCGACCATCCAGGGTTCGTGAAACTCTCGCTGGTCCGGCTGGAGATGGGAGAGAAAGTCCTGAAGTCCCTTGTTCTGGGGGTCGAGCGTCGTCGCCATCTTCATCGTCTCGATGGCCTCCCGAGAGCGATCCAGCGCCACGAGGAGCTCGGCTTTCTGGCGATGGAGGTGCGCGTTGCCGGGACGGCGTTCGAGAAGCTGGTCGAGCGTCGCCACGGCTTTCTCGGCCCGATCGGTCGAGCGAAGGAGTTCGGCCTCTCGTTGAGCCCATCGAATCGAGGCGGGATAGAGTCGGCGTTGGGTCTCGATGATCTCGAGTGCGCGTTCGGGCTTGCCCTGAGCGGTCCATTCGGAGGCCCGCTGCCAGGTATAGCCCGAGCTCAAAGCATCGATAGCCCGGAGGCGGGCCTGAGCCTTGCGGGCGCGCTCGGTCGTGCCGGCCTGGCGCTCGAGCGAGGCGAGTCGATGGAGGTAGGTGGGGCGGTCTCGAGCCTGTTCGAGATCGATGTCTCGGAGAATCGTCAGGGCTTTGCGGTCGAAACCATGATTGCCATACCAGTCGGCCAGCGCCATGAGTGCAGGGGCAAACGAGGGATGGCGCCGGGTGAGTTGCTCCAGCTTGGCTCGTTTCCGGTGGGCTGTGACGTCTTCGATACTCTGGCCGTACGATTCGGCGCGTTGGAGCGTGATCCAGGCGTTCTGGGGCTCCAGTTCGGCTGCGACGTCGAGGGCGTCGAGGCGGCGTCGGTGGGTGTCGAGGAGTCGGGCGAGTCGCGCGACATCGGCCCCGGTGAGTTCGGTCTCAACCGAGGCGGGGTCGTCGGCATCGAGCAGTGGGGAGAGGAGTCGTTCGACTTCGTCGAGCCAGGGGGTCGCGGCGCTTCGGGATTCGAGCTGATTCCAGAGCCAGACACACCAAGCCGCAGTCGAGCCCGTCCCCTCGGCACAGGATGTCGTGCGAGCCAGCAATCCGTCACCAGACGGTTCGGGGCCCTCGTCGCTGGAGGGTTGGACGGCTTCTCCGTCCCAGTTCGGACGAACGTCGACGTCGTCGAGGGGACGCATCTGCCGGTCGACGAGCCGGGCGCCGAACCCGAACTGTCCCTTTCGTTTGTCGGCGAGCTTGACCAAGATCTGGTGAGTTCCCGGTTCGAGCGTGACGTCCCAGGCTCGATTGTCGGCGGCGAAGCCGACGTTGGGCCCCTGACGTCCGATAGCACGGCCGTCGACCCAGATGGTGTAGGCACTATCGGCGCCGACGAGGAGTTTCGCTTCGCGTGTACGCTCGACGTCGATTTCGGTCGCCAGATAGGTCACGGAGGCCGTCGCCGGTTCGACGCTCTGCTCGAGCGAGTGGCGGCAGAGGCGATCGAAGTCCGGAAGGTCGCGCCACTCGATCGACGTGACTTTGCCCTCGTAGGGACCCGACTGGCCCTTCTCGGGCGGGAGTCTGTTCCGGAATCCCCGCATGGAATTGTTGTCGAAGGGGCCGACGATTCGCCAGTCCATCAAACATCCCTGTCGACCGAGGGCTCCCTCCATGCCATCGTAGCCGACGTCATCGAACTGGCGGGTATTGAGCTGGAGTCGAGCGTATTCGCGCTGGATGCGAAAGCGCGCCAGGGGATCGTCGACGCGCTCGACCAGTTTCTCGAGGGTCTGCCGGTACGTACTTCTCGGAAGGTGGCGACTCACGTTGCGGATCGCCTGTAACTGGGCGACGGCCACGGGAGACTGAGAGGCGTCCTCGAGCGACTCGGCCCAGCGTTGAGCCCGCTCGTTCGGGGTTGCTGCGGCC
>JAQCND010000300.1 GCA_028274765.1 Bradymonadaceae bacterium | reverse complement strand
GGGTTGCTCTCCGACCACCTGACGGATCCGGACGAATGAGCCCCGCGTGCGGTGTCGCGATCCGGACATTCGAGAATAGAGTACTGAATGCTGTATCTCGGTTCGAGTCTAGCCGTTGAATGTCAGTCGTATCTGAACTCGGATCGCCGGCACCGCTCCGTCCCCTAGCTCTCCCCTCTTTGTAGATGACCTCTCCCAGACGGGTCGACCCCTCTCCTATATTCTCCGCCATCATCCCGAATTGATTGACCTCCCTCCCGACGATGGTGGATGGGCCAACATCAGTTTGAGTGTCGCATTCAAGACCGCCCGACCATCAGCGAGGATGGCCCTCGTCTCCGAGCGAATGACGGAAACGCCATCGAAGTCGATCTCGATCTGGACGCTCGTAAGCTCCTCGATTCTCTCTATCATGGCATCGCCCGCCGTCATTTCGAGTTGATCCGGCGCGAGGGACTGAATCCTCGAGGCCGTCAGTAGAGCCACCTTTCTCCCTTCAGCAAGTCAAGGTGCAAGACAGCTCGAAAGGCGGGGACTCGTCACGGTCCTCTCGTCGTATTGACGATCGACACCTCGCATCTCCACTCGCCATGTTATCAGTCGGGCGACCTCGTGTCGCCAGTGCACGGGTCCGGGAAGCCAGTCGCCGAGCCCGACCCCCATCACCGACCCCGGCGACCTCGTGTCGCCGGTGGAAGAGTTTGAAGTATGATCGATTATCCACACCTGTTCCCCTGCGACACGAGGCCGAAGGGGCCTCGATGAGGGAACTCGTACGATTGAGCTCAACCAGACTCGTTCCCCCGCAGCACGAAGCTGCGGGGGCCTCGCTCGTCCGTGTCGCTGTCGCGTTGTCGAATGGCGAAACCCCAGGTTATCAGTCGGGCGACAATATCTGGCTGCTCGAGGTAATTCTCTCCATGCCGGGCCGACGTCGGACGAGACGCCACGACCTCCCAGGCGACGGCGAGCCCCCGAGCCCGTCTGGCAGCTCTCAGACGTCCGCGCAGTCTCGAGACGGTCAAGTGCCATACGACCCTCGAAAGAGGCGAGGATCGCGACGAAACAGGTCTTTCTCTGTCTCGTGTGGCGCGCATCCATCGATGTCGGAGAGGAAGCAGAGGGTGAGTGCGTGCCATCACGATCCGCAGGAGATTCGTCACGGCGTCGTGTCTCCCGGAGCGCCCCTGTATGTCTGTGACGTGAGCGGCCTCGCGGGCCCGTCGCCGCATACATTCTTTTCGGGAGGAGTGAGGCGAAAGAGCTGGACTCACGGCTGAGGATGGCACTCAGGGTGAGGCGGCGGGTTGACGGACGTGCGTGGGTTTGCCACGCGTCTTCCTCTCGGATCATGGGGATGGATTGGGGTCGACTCTCCCTCACGAGTCGAACTACCCCGGAGAGACTCGAGGCGTGAAGTGAAGACGAGCACCATCGGGACGCATCGAATGAACTCGAGTGTGCGAGTGCCCGAGATTTCGTGCTGTATGGCGTGTAGGGCCCGTACGGTGCACATGTCGTATCCACACGGCATGGCGGGCGCCTCGCCGCTCGATGCAAGCGTGAACGGACATGAGCTCCAAGCGTAGTCGCTCACCACAAGTCACTGACAATGGAGGTCACCGAGATGCAGATCATCGGCTCCAAACCCATTGAATTTATCAAAGGTACTCTTCGCAACCCCTCGATGGTGGGGTCGATCATTCCGAGCTCCCCGTATTTGGCTCGCGAATTCACGCGAGGAATCGATCTCTCACAGGAGGCAGTAGTTCTGGAGCTCGGCCCGGGGACGGGTCCCATTACGGAACACCTCCATGACGAGATGAGCGAGCCCGAGCGCTATGTCGGCATCGAACGCGATCCCGAGTACGTCGAGCTCCTGCAGCACCGCTTTGCCGAGATGACCTTCGTCGAGGGCTCGGCCGCCGACATGGTCGAACATCTCGACGAAGCGGGCTTTGAGGGAGCCGACGTCATCATTAGTGCTCTCCCGTTTTCGACGCTTCCCCAGCATGTTATGGCCGAGATCTACGACGGACTCGAGGTGCTCATGGAGGCGGGCACCAGGTTTCGAACCGTGCAATATGCTCACGCCTGGCCGATGGCTTCAGCCGAACGGTTCCGCCGCCACATGAATCGCATGTTCGGCCAACACACGCGAAGTCCCCTCGTCTGGCGCAACGTTCCCCCGGGATACATTCTGACCTGGGAGGGATGAGCCTCCCGAGTTTGGGGGCCGCTTCCG
>JAQCND010000298.1 GCA_028274765.1 Bradymonadaceae bacterium | reverse complement strand
AGGGGGGGCGACAGTATCGGGAGTCGAATTCGGTTCGGGGGGGCGAGCAGGTCGTCGACGCCGAGGTCGATGCCCCCGAGGAGACGCCTCTCCAAACCGGTTTGACCATCTGCTACGATCTTCGATTTCCCGAGCTCTATCGACAGCTCGTTCGGCGAGGGGTCGAGGTGGCCACCGTACCCTCGGCCTTCACGCGTCAGACCGGCCGCGATCACTGGCACCCTCTCCTGCAGGCTCGGGCCATCGAAAATCAAATGTACGTCCTCGCGCCCAACCAGTGGGGAGAACACTTCGGCGATCGCGCCTCCTACGGCCAGTCGGCCGTTTACGATCCGTGGGGGCGGCGCGTCGCCTGTGCCAGCGACGGCGAACGCGTCATTCACGCCGATCTGGACATGGACCATCTCTCGACCATTCGACGCAACATGCCCTGTCTCGACCACACGCGTCTCGGCGTCTCCCCCCCCGAGGCCCCGTCGGCCGATTCCCCAGATCCAACTTCCTCGGGATGATAGGTGGCCGTTGCTTTGTTAGGGCGACGACCACTCTGCGGTGAGCCGTTCCCTACCACCGATGCTCGTGTTCCTTCATACGAGGTTGCAGACGACGGAGAGACCATGCAGCCGCTCCTTGCAACACTCAACATGTTTCTGCCACTCCTGTATGCCGGCGTCCTTGCTACCTACATCCGGCATTTTTTCAGCAGCGGCCGCGACGATGGTACGTTCTGGGGGACGTACATGCTCTATGCGGCGCTCGGCCTCCACGGGGGGTTTTTGATTCTCCGTGGGATCTCGACCGGCCACTTTCCGTTTGCGACACGCTCCGAGTTCGTGTCGTTGCTGGCGCTCAGCGTCGGCGCCACCTACGCCCTCGAAGAACTCCGCCACGACAATGCCAACACCGGCCTCTTCTTCGTGGGCATGGTGTTGCTCTTTCAGATCGCGAGTAGCGTCTGGGCCGATTGGCACATCGCCGACGTTCCCCCTCGCGCTCGGGATCCCGTCTACGGCGCCCACGTTGTCTTCACCGTCTTTGGCTTCGCCGGACTGACCCTCAGCTCGCTCTACGCGCTGATGTACGTCCTGTTGTCGCGCCAGCTCAAATCGCGCGAACTCGGCGTCATCTTCCGAAAACTCCCCCCGCTGACGTTGCTCGAGAAGATGAGCAAGCTCGCGACGACCTCGGGCGTCGTGTTACTCGGGTTAGGGTTGGCACTGGGCCACTGGGTCGCTTTCCAGCAATTCAGCACCGTCGACCCCCTGAGACATCCCCTCATTGTCATCGCGGACATCGCCTGGATCTCCTACTTGATCGGCCTGATCGTCGCCAAGGTCCGGGGGCTCTCCGGCATCCGCATGGGATACCTGTCGCTGGCCGGTTATCTCCTGTTCATGGGAGCGATGGTCGTCGTGATCACGCAACTCGAGGCCTTCCACAGTTTTTCGTAATGGCAGATGGACCCACATTGGAGCTGTACTCCTTCAGCCACAAGAACACCTCGCTCGAGACCCGGGACGAGCTCGCCTTTTCGGACGAGCAAGTTCGTCGATTCCTCCCGGAAGCTCGAGAGCGACTCGGGGGAGAGTGGGCCGTCCTTTCGACTTGCAATCGATCGGAGTTCTATGGTGCCAACGTCGATCACGACGAGACGTGGGACGTCCTCGCCGATCTGATCGGCGAACTCAAAAACGTCCCCGAGGACGAGCTGACCGATCCGGACGCCATGGACGGCTCCGAGGCCGCTCACCATCTCTTTCGGGTGGCCGCTTCGCTGGAATCGGTGGCGCTGGGCGAAAACGAGATCCTCGGACAGGTCAAACACGCTCACGGCATGGTGCTCGAGTCCGAGGGGCACGTCTCCGTCCTCGATCAGCTCTTTCAATACGCTGTGCGGGCGGGCAAAGAGGTTCGCACCGAGACGGCCCTCTGCGAGGGAGCCGTCTCGATCAGCTCCGTCGCCGTCGATCTGGCCGAAAAGATCTTCGGCAACTTCCGCAACCGCGAGATCACACTGGTCGGGGCTGGAGAGACGGCCGAGACGGCTGCCGAACACTTCGACGACGCCGGCGCCGATCACTTTACCGTCGTCAACCGGAGTCGAGACGCCGGTGAGGCGCTGGCCGATCGATTCGACGGCGAGTATCGATCGCTCGATGAACTCGGCGAGACGCTCGTCGACGCCGATGTCGTCCTCGTGGCGACGGGCGCTCAGGAGCCTCTCATTACGCCATCGATGTTGAGGCGGGCCATCACGGAGCGACGCCACAATTCGATCTTTCTAATCGATGTCAGCAATCCCCGGGGCATCACGCCCGAGGCGGGCGATCTGCCGAGCGCCTACCTCTACAACATGGATGACCTCGAGAGCGTCGTCGAAGACAATCTCGAGACACGCCGCCGCGAGGTCCCCCGAGCCGAATCCATCGTCGATCACTTCGTCGAGCAGTGGGAGCGCTGGATGCAGCAGCGCCGCGTCACCCCGACGATCTCGACGCTGGCGCGCTACTTCGAGGACGTCCGTCAGCGCGAGTTGAGCCGTCACGAGGGGGAGCACAAGGGCGAACTCTCGGAATCCGAGATCTCCCGACTCGAGGCATTCTCGAAGGGGCTCGTCAAGAAACTCCTCCACGACCCGATCACCAATCTCCGGAGCGCCGTCGAGAACAACCAGCTCAGCCCCGAGGATCTGGAGCTCGTCTGGTCGCTCTACAATCTCCGCGAATTCGAGGAACGCTCCGATGACCGATGACGAGACGATCGTATTGGGCTCCCGGACCTCCGAGCTGGCCCTCTGGCAGGCCGAATCCATCGCCGACCGGATCCGCGAGGTGCATCCAGACGGCGATGTCGAGATCGTCGGGATGGAGACGCTCGGCGATCGGCTCCAGGATCGACCCGTCCCCGAGATCGGGGGCAAGGGCCTCTTTACCGAGAAGCTCGAGAAGGCACTGTTGGCCGGCGAGATCGACATGGCCATCCATTCGCTCAAGGATCTGCCGACCGATCTGCCCGAGGGATTGACCTGGGCGAGTGCGCCGGCGCGGTCGACGCCGACTGATGCCTTCGTCTCGCATCGCTGGATGTCGTTCGATGACGTCCCCGAAGAGGCGACGATCGCGACGGGGAGTCGTCGACGACGGGCCCAGATGCGCCAGCGTCGGCCGGAGGCGAATTTTGAAAATTTGCGCGGCAACATCGGAACGCGACTCGACAAGCTCCGAGATCACGACTGGGATGGCATCGTGATGGCGACGGTGGCACTGGAGCGGCTCGAACGGGCCGATCTCATCACGACCGAACTCGAGCCCACCCTCCACGTCCCGGCCGTCTCCCAGGGCGCACTCGGGGTCGAGATCGCCGAGGATCGCGACGACATGCGTCGACTCGCCGACGCCGTTGCCGACGATACCACGGTCGAAGCCTGTTCGGCCGAACGCCACTTTCTGAGACGTCTCGAGGGAGGTTGTTCGGTGCCGATCGGCGGATACTGCCGCCGCGAGAAGGGCGAGTGGGCCTGCTACGGATGGGTCGGCGATGTGGCCGGAACGACCGTCCTGCACGAACGCAACGCCGGCTCCGATCCCCTGGAACTGGCCGACGAGATGGCCGATCACTTCATCGAACAGGGAGCACGCGAGATACTCCACCATGACTGATTCGATCGCTATCTATACGGGAACGCGGCCTCCGGACGTCTCGATCTCGGGGCTCGCCGTTCGTCATCGACCCATGCTGGAGTCGCGCGCCGTCGAGTTCGATCGCGAACGTCTGCTCGAGCTATGCACGCAGCCGGCAGCGATCGTACTCTACAGCCAAAATGCCATTCGTGCGCTCGAAGCCCGGTCGCTCGGCGAGCCCCTCGCCGCACGCGACCACCTCCAGTGGTGGGCCGTCGGCGACCAGACAGCCAATTGTTTGAGCACGCACCTCGGGATCGACGCTCGAGTCCCCGATCGCCAGCGCTTCGAGGGGATGCAGGAAGTCCTGGACGAGACCGAACTTCCCGATCGCGTCATCTCGCTGTCGCTGAAGGGGAAGACGCGCGATTTGAGTTCGATTCTTGAGCCGCGCGGCATCGAGTGGATCGACGTCCCAATCTACGAGACGGTGGCCGCCACCTACGAGGGCCTTTCGGCCGAGATTGCAGCCCTGTCTCCCGACTGGATTCTCTTTACGAGCTCACGGGGCGTGAAGGCGTTTGCCGACCACATCGATAGAGCCGAACTGCGACTCGAGACCGTATCGCGGGTCGCCATCGGCCCGAAGACCGCCTCGACCGTGGCCTCTCATATCGGCGACGTCGACATCGTCCCCGACCGTCCGAGCATCGAGGGCATGTTCGACGCCATCGAGCGACATCTCCACGATGGAGTGGCACGATAGCGGCCCGGAGGGCGACATGCTTCGAGAGTACAACGTATCGATGGCCTCGATAGAGTCGTTGTGCCCCCAAAGACGACTCGTACGCTGGCGCTCACGTCTCGGCCTATCGCCGCGGCTGGTTCGCATCAGAGGTTTTAGAGGAGACACACCGAGATGTGGGTGATTGCCACTGATTTTGGGCAAGAAGTCGTCCTCTTTCAGGTTCTTCTCCTGGCCGTCGCCGGACTCGGCGGCGTGGGCTTTGCGACATACTACGCGTACCGAGCCTGGAGCCTCGGGACGGCTCTCGGGACGTTTGCCGGTCTCATGCTCGTCAACCTCGTCCCCTACCTGGGGCCGATCGTCGTCGCGATCGTCGCCAAGTACCTCTGCAATTGGGCGCTCGGCGACCTCATGGACGAGGTCGAATGAAGGTATTGGAGCCGTCTATCGGCAACCGTAGACGTCCCCTCTTGGCACGGACCGTCCGTCGCCAGACATATGCCTCCACAGCTCCTACCTCCCGAACCGTCCCTGGGAGCGCCATCACCTCGGCGGCCATGCCGCTTCAGCGCCCCTCCTCGAGGGGAGAGCGAAGCGGTTTGACGGAGAGCGCACCTCGAATGTGTCGCCTATACCTCCAATGCGACTGCCCGCATTCGGGAGAACCCCCTCAGGGCGATCGCATGAACATGTCTTCTCTCGTCGTCGCCTCGCGCCTCCCCACAAGGAGCCGCTAAAGCGACGTGCCGGCAAGTGGCTCACATCACAGACGCACAGACGCGTATCAAGGCGCTCCAGGCGTACGATCGCACCTCGTGTCTCCTCGACGCCTCCCGGGAGTGCTCCCGTCCGTCCCCCGGACGTGGATGGTCGAGCGCCGAACAGCTCGTCGCCATCGTCAAC
>JAQCND010000282.1 GCA_028274765.1 Bradymonadaceae bacterium | reverse complement strand
ATCCTCGGGACAGGGCGGAGGCTTGTCGTCACAGAGCCCGACTTCGTCGCTGTTTTTCTGCTCTTCGGTGGCGCCGAGATCTTTCTTGCAGAGTTGGTCGGCGGGACACTGCGAGTCATCCGTACAGGGTTGACACACTTGTGGGCCGGATTGCGTACTGCGGCAGGTCAACCCCTCGACGCGGTCATCGCCTTCGCCCCCACAGTCTTCGCGTCGGTTGCATCCCCGGACGCAGACGGGGGCCTCGGTGGTAATTTGCTCGACACAGTACCAGTCGCTTCCCGGATTCTCTCGCCTGCAGTCTTCGTTGCTGTTGCATCGCTCGACGCAGGTGTTGTCCGACGTGCAGACCTCACCGGCCGAACACGACCGCTCGCAGCCATCGGTACACCGACACCCCGAGCGGCACTCGTTACGTCCCTCTCCACTCTGGTCACAGATTTCACCGGACGCGCAGTCACTGTCGTCATCGCACGCCGGCTTTTCGATACACTCCCCCTGCGCTTCGTCGCAGATGTAGGGGGCGTCGAAGCCTTCCTGATTGGCGAATGCACGGCAGACCGCGTCGGCGTTGTCGCCTCCACACCCACCAGTGTACGCACACTCGGGGGTATCGAGCGACCTATCGCATTCCTGAAAGCCACTGCACGAGCCCATGGTGCATCCGACCCGCTCACACGTATACGTATCTGAGCTGCACTGGAATCCGTCGGGACAGGCCGTCGCCTCGGAATCTCGCTCCCCCTCGGGGCGGCAGCCCGTGCGGCAGGCGCCGTCCCGACAAATATTGCGTCCCTGACATTCGCTGTCGTCACTGCACTGCGCCTCGAGACACACACTCGAACCACAGTACAATTGCGAATCGCAGTCCGTATCCTGTTCGCATACCTCGGGCTCGATGCATGCGCCCGATCGGCACCGTTCCCCTTCGCTGCAATCCTCGGTGCTCTGACATTCCGTGTCTTGCTGCTGGTCGTCGTCGGCGTTCCCACATCCTCCCCACGTTCCGACTCCAACCATCAATGCCAGACAGCAAAGTACGTGACGATAACTCATCGACATGACCTTTCACTTCGCAATATTTCGACTGTCGATCCCTCCTACATCGGGATCGTCGAGATCGGTCGATACGTCGTCGTCCCCAGGGGGGACGGCGAGGCGAATCGAGACTAACACAATGTATCTGGTTCCCGTCAACTCGATGCCTCGAGGTCGAGGCTCGGGCGCGGCGGGACACAATGCTCTCCGTGAAGAGGCTCCCCTCGGAGTCCGGAATGCATCTTAGCAGAATTTATACTGCGATCGAATGTCCCGTCGCAGAGATGTATTCATCAGCAATATCAACGAGACGAGCGGCGAAGCATCGCGATCGCGTGAGGAGGACACAACCGGGGAGCCCTCCGCCCGAAAGGGGCTCATTCCCAGTTTTCGCGGGCTTCCTGATCCTCTTCGGATTCGGCGTAGAGCTTCAGCAGCTCGCCTTCACTGAGGATGCGAGAGTTGTAGTTGCCCCAGATGTCGTTGACGGCGACCAGTTCGCCCTCAGCGAGGTCTTCGGTCAGGTAAATGGCGTAATAGTGACCGCCGTCCTCCGACGTCATACCGGGAATGCGATCGAGCTGCTCGCCCGTCTCGGGAACGGTCAGCTCACAGCGCTCTCCCTCCTCGAAATCTTCGCTCCAGACTTTGCTGGGGTCGCCAAAGAAGGGGCTGAGATAGATGTCTTCTTCGGTGTCGCCCTGTTTGACGCGGATCTTGATGCCGGGTTCACCACTAAACGTCGGTCCATCTTCAGCGATCAGATCTTGGCCATCGGGGCCGAATGCGCGCGTCACAACCACGACATAACCCTGCTTGTCTTCGCTCAGGTTCTGCAGGCGAGATTCCGTGTCGGGACGCATTGCAAACTCGTCGCCCGTCTCATCTCGATCATCGTCTGCCATCATGAACTCCCGTGTGTAGACTCGCGTTCGAGGCGTACCTATCGCACGAATTCAGTCGTGACAAGGAACCGAACCGTCGTCTAACATCGCCGCTCCGGCCGTTGCGACGCTCTACCGAATTTCGCGCCTTTTTCAAAGTGGGAGTTCCATGATGCAGGGTTCCGGCTCTCGCCGACGACGCCGTATACTCGAGACGATGATCGAGCACGCTCGTCGTTTCTACGAGCACGGATGGTTGATGGCGACGAGCGGCAACGTCTCTGCCCGGCTCGAGGCTCGAGAGGGGATGACGATCTCGGCGAGTGGGTACGACAAAGGCGATCTATCGGTGGATCGATTCATGGCGTGCGACTGGAGAGGCCGTCCGTTCGAACGACACCGATCCGACGTGCCCTCGACGGATGCCCGCCTCCACGGGGGACTCTATGCCGAATGCGAGGCCATCGGCGCCATCTATCACGTCCATCACCTGGAGGCGACCCTCTGTAGCCGCCATGCCTCCCGGACGGATGCGATAGCATTTCGCGACCTCGAAATGATCAAGGCGTTCGGGCTCGATCCCGCCGACGGCGAGTCCCTGGTGGTCCCCACCGTCGACAACGCTTCCGATCGCGACGATCTCGCCGACCGCGTTCTGGAGGCCATCGATACGTCGACCCCCGACGATCTGCCTCGCACGCCGGGGGTCAACGTCCGTGAACACGGACTCTACGTCTGGGGCCGATCGCCCGAGGAGGCGAAGCGCCACGTCGAGGGACTGGCCTACCTGTTCGAGCATCGCTGGGAGTGTATTAGCGCCACCGGGATCTGAGCACGCCCCGGCGACGCTCGGCGCTCACTCGTACTCCTCGAGTACCATGTCGGCGATCGTCTGAAGCTGCATGTTGGTCGTGCCCTCGTAGATCGAACCGATCTTGGCGTCCCGGAAGTACTTCTCGGCCGGGTATTCTTTGGTGAAGCCGACGCCGCCGAAGAATTCGAGACACTGCGAAGCGACCTTCTCGGCGACCTGACTGCCGCGGAGTTTGGCCATCGCCGCCTCCCTTTTGTAGGGGTCGCCGGCGTCTTTTTTGCGGGCGGCATTGTAGGTCAACAATCGCACCGTCTTCATCTCGGCCGCAAGCTGGGCGTATTGAAACTGCATGCCCTGAAACTCGGCCACTGGCTGGCCGAACTGTTCGCGCTCGGTAATGTAGTTCATTGCGTGGTCGAAGGCTCCCTGAGCGAGCCCGACCATCTGGGCGCCGATTCCGATGCGACCCTCGTTGAGGGTCTCCATCGCGACCTTGTAGCCGTTGCCGACGTCGCTGAGGACATTCTCCTTGGGGACGATGCAGTCGTCGAGCTGGAGCTCGACGGTCGACGAGCCCCGGATGCCCATCTTGTCCTCCTTTTTGCCGACCGCAAAACCATCGAATTCACGTTCGACGAGGAAGGCCGTGATACCTCGGTAGCCCTTGTCGGGGTCGACGTTGGCAAAGAGAACGTAGACGTCTGCCTCCGCCCCGTTGGTCGTCCAGAGTTTGGTGCCGTTGATGCGCCAGTGATCGCCCTCGTCTTCAGCGCGTGTCTTCATGGCGAAGGCGTCCGAACCACTGTTCGGCTCGCTGAGGGCGTATGCGCCGATCCAGTTGTTGGCGAGCTTCGGGAAATACTCCTCCTTCTGCTCGTCGGTCGCCCATCGGCTAATGGCGTTGTTGACCAGCGTATTCTGAACGTCGGCGAAGACCGCGACGCTGGGATCGACCTTCGAGAGTTCTTCAATCGCCAAGATGGCGTTGAAAAAGGAGCTCCCCGCGCCTCCGTAGCGTTCGGGAATTTCGATGCCCATCAATCCGACCTCGAAGCACTTCTGCATCAGGTCGGGATCGAGCTTCTGCTCGCGATCCATCTCGTCGACCAGCGGCTGAACCTCGCGCTCGGCGAAGTCGGCCACGGAGTCGCGAAACATTTTCTCTTCTTCCGTGAGATCCGTCAGGGGTCTGCGATCCGTCATGATGTCGTCCTCGATGAGCTAAAGACCTCGTACAGTGAACGCGTGCGCGACCGTGTCTCTTATGCGACACGCCCCATTCGTGCAAGGTTCCGAGGTCGCTCTGCATTTCATGGTGGGGACGAATGTTCTCCTCACTCCCGTCGCCTTTGACGTGAGGCAACGGGTTCTCTTCGAGATAGCTGCCTCCGCCACGGGGGCCGTCGTGGGAGCAGGAGCTATCGCTCATGCCGAGCTCCATCCCGCATGGCTCGTCGTCGCGGGAGAGTTGACGAGTCGGAGGTCTCGCCTGAGCGGGCCATCGGCAACCTCGTGTCTCCTCGACGCCTCCCTGAAGCGGCCCTGTATTGGCGCCGAGAGTGGGCACCCGGCTGGCCAGGCATGGGTTGTGTGTTCCAGTACGCTCGGGGTGTGACTCAGGTCCGTGGGATCTCGATGACGCGTGGCTAGGAGCGCCGGCGGCGGCCCCACCGGTCGAGCATCCAGTCGGTCAACCGCAAACGTCGCGCCACGGCGTATCCCACGGAATCCGAGCGGACCCGTACGCTCGTCCTCCCCTCGCCTGACATGCGACTGTTGCGATCTCCCAATATCTGTTACGATCATGCGATACTCTATCGAGCCACGTTGTTTTCGTGATGTACTTTAACGCACCTCGAGGTATCTCATGACGACGTATCCCGATCAGCCCCTCACCGGAGACGATCGCATTCCCGTTGGCGTCATCGGCGGAAGTGGCCTCTACGACATCGAGGGAGCCGACCTCTTGGAACGGCGCGATATCGAGACACCGTTCGGCGATCCGAGCGGCCCCGTCACCATCGCCGAACTCGAGGGCCGTCGCGTCGCTTTCCTGCCGCGACACGGCTACGACCATCAGTTGTCGCCCTCCTCGGTCCCCTACCGAGCGAATGTCTGGGCGCTCAAACGCCTGGGCGTCTTCTGGCTGATCACGGGAAGCGCCGCCGGCTCGCTCCGCCCAAACATCGAGCCCGGAGACATTGTCATCCCCGACCAGATCATCGACAAGACGTTTCAGCGTCCGAACACGCTCTTCGACGACATCGCCGTTCACGTCGGATTGACCCATCCCTACCAGCCTCAACTGCGAGACGTCCTCCTCGAAGCAGCTGGCGAGGTGCTCGACAGCCGAGACATCGAACTCCACGACGGCGCAACCTACGTCTGCATGGAGGGGCCGGCCTTTAGCACGAAGGCCGAAAGCCAGATGCATCGCCAGTGGGGCGGAGATCTGATCGGCATGACCGCCATGCCCGAGGCGCGTCTGGCCAGGGAGGCTGAGATGGCCTACGCCACCATCGGTATGCCGACCGACTGGGATGTCTGGCGCGACGACGAGGAGGTCGAGGTTGAAAACGTCCTCTCCATTCTCCAGAACAGTACCTCGCTCGTCCAGTCGATCGTCCAGCACGCCGTTCCCCGTCTGTCGGACGAGCAAGAGTCGGACAACCCGGTGGCCGACGCCCTGGAAGAAGCGATTGTGACCAGTCCCGGCGCCATTCCCGACTCGACCCGCGACGAGCTGGCCATCGTCCTCGGCGACTATCTCGAGTGACAGGCTCATCCCGGGATCGAGCTCGGCTCGCTCGCGCCCCCTCCGCGTTCATCTCGGGTCGCCATGGTGCATTCGCCTCGATGGCTCCTTCTAGGCGTCGTCTTCGACTCGGCGCCGGTCGGCTGTCGCACCTCCGATGCCAGTTCTCCCTCCGATGACGAGCTCACGGGAGCCGAGATGAAGGTTCCCGACGATGCCGAGGGCGCGAGCGATTCGGAATCGGAGGAAGAGCGAGCCGTGAGAGCATGTTCTACCGCAACGACGGGCAGTCCGCCTGGACCGAGATCTCCTATCAGACGAGACTAGAGGTCGAAGACGGATGGGGCTCGGCGACGGCCGACCTCGATCTTGACGGCGATCAGGTTTTTCTCAACCGCAACCCTAGCGATCGAGGGGCCGTCTTCGTGCGCCCCATCGGCGGGGGTAACGGCCAGACCAATCGGAGCAGCATGGGCACACATGCCACCACGATTATCGACGTCGTGCGTGAGCGATACGGTGCGCACGGCACCGGCGTTCAGATCTCGCCGTGGCTCCACGTCGGGCTCGGTTGTCAGTCGCAGGCAGATCTCGAGGTAACGCTTTCCCAGACCCATACCACCGTCCTGATCGCCGGCGCCCAAACGGGCGAGCACATCACCGTCCACGAAGATGGAACGATCTCGAGGTGAGTTCCGCTCCCGCACCGGAAACCGTTCCGAGCCGACTTCCGTTCGATAGTGCCATCATCAACCGCGAGGCCGTCGCCGCTTCGCCTGATGGTTGTCAGCGAGGCCGCTGGCGCTCCCAATGACGCGGAGTTATCCCGAGTGCCCCAAAGATCGTCGTTGTACTCCCCGTTCGACCGACCCTTGCAGGCGACTCGCCCCCTTTGGTACGGATACTCTGTCATCGTCCCGTCCACTAGGAGGTTGCTGTGAGCGACGATTCCGACGAAGCCGAGACGTCCGACAACTCCAAGTTCCAGGGGTCGTTCTTCCGGGCGCTCCTCTGGACCTGCAAGACCTGTGGGTTCGTCAAGGAGGGCGAGCAGCCGCACATGGAGTGCCCGACCTGCGAGAGCTACAAGTCGAATTTCATCGACATCCCCCAGCACATCGAGAGCGAGGTGCGCCAGGAGCACCCGGATAAAAATCCCACCCATCGCCTCTGCCGCGAGATGCGGTTGGAGCTGATGCACGAGGAGAAAGCCGACGAGAAAAATCGTTTCACCGGTCGGATGCTCCCCTCGGAGTCCGGCAACAACATGGATCCCTCTTAGACGGCGTGAGGAGCTCGGTCGGGCAGACCCGCACGATGGGAAACGAACTCCAGTTTCAACGATTTGCATCGAGCATGTCCACCCGTATTCGATGCATCGAGCCCCTCCCGTCGTCTAAGATCCGACTTCAACACCTTTTGTCCCTCCCACCAAACCGGCTGGGAGCCAACGCTCCAAAGAGCCGATCGTACTGCAGCAATAGCCGTCAAAGAGCCCAAACGCCATTTCATCCGATTGAGCCAAACATATGGCATCACATCCCCCCTTGCTCCCGCTCCATTCGGGGTTCGGATGGAGGGGCATCCATCGCTTCGACCGCCGGGCTCACACCCGGAGCTTGGTGCTGTCACCGCCTTCGGCGGCTCTCCAGGCGCCCATCGATGCAGTTAGAATCCGTCGCCGAGGTGTTGAAACGCGGTGTAATCACGTCCGATCGTACCACCTCGACGGCGAGCCGGTGAGCGTGCTCCCAAACGACCTCGCCCCACGTTCCGTACCTCGAACTCTCCCTCGTCTCCCGTGCCCTCCTCCGCCCCCTCCGATACGCCCCTCGCCGAGCGGATGCGCCCGACCTCGCTCGACGCCTTCGTCGGCCAAGATCATCTCCTCGGTGAAGGCAAACTGCTGTCGAACATGCTCGAGAGTGGCAACCTCGCCAGTCTCATCCTCTGGGGCCCGCCCGGCACCGGTAAGACGACGCTCGCCAAGATTCTCGCCGAGCAGGTCGGCGCCGAATTCGTCTCGATGTCGGCGGTGATGAGCGGGGTGCAGGACATCCGCCGCGAGGTCTCACGCGCCGAGGACTCCGGTGAGTTGTTCTCGAGGGAGACGGTGCTGTTTGTCGACGAGATCCACCGATTCGACAAAAATCAGCAGGACGCCCTTCTTCCTCACGTCGAAAAGGGGACGATCACGCTGATCGGCGCGACGACTGAAAACCCGAGCTTCGAGGTCAACTCCGCGCTGCTGTCGCGCTGCAAGACATTGGTGCTGGAGCCGCTCGACGACGAGCCGCTCGAGGCGATCGTCGATCGTGCCCTCCGCGACGACGAGCGAGGTCTGGGCGATCGTGAACTTGAGTTGACTGACGAGGCACGGGCTTCCATCTGGAAGTCGGCCGACGGCGACGCTCGCGTGGCGCTCAATACCCTCGAGATCGCCGCCGACGCCGTCGAGGCCGCCGGTCGCACGTCGATCCGCCAGTCGGACATCGAGGAGGCCGCCCAACAGACGGTCATCCACTACGACAAGGAGGGCGAAGAACACTACAACGTCGTCAGCGCCTTCATCAAAAGCATGCGGGGCAGCGACCCGGACGCGGCGCTCTACTACATGAATCGCATGCTCGAGGGCGGCGAGGATCCGAAATTCGTGTTGCGGCGCATCCTGATTTTCGCCAGCGAGGACGTCGGCAACGCTGATCCGCAGGCACTCCAGGTCGCCACCAGCGCCATGCAGGCCTTCGAGTTCATGGGCATGCCCGAGGGGTCGCTCCCGATGACCCAGGCGGTGACCTATCTGGCGACGGCCCCCAAGTCGAATGCCGTCATCGAAAGTTACGGCAAGGCCCGCAAAGACGCCCTGGAGCACGGCGATCTCGAGATCCCCGACCAACTCCTCAACGCCCCGACCGACCTCCACGAGGAGATGGGCCACGGCCGGGGCTACAGGTATCCCCACAATTTTTCCGGCAACTACGTCGTCGAAGACTATCTCCCCGACGAGCTTCGCGGACGGCGATACTACGAGCCCTCCGAGAACGGCTACGAGTCCGAGATCAAAAAACGGCTCCAGCGATGGCGCAGCGAGCGGGAGGAGTGAAAGAGGTTGCATCGGCCGGAGAGATCGGACACAATGTGAGTAGACGATATCATCTCGGACCCGGCTCCGCTCGGTGCCTCGCCTCTCCGGGAGTACACCATGGGCTTGAAAGACTTTCTAAAGGATGGCGCCGGCAATCTGGTCGTCGCCCGTCCCGACGAACACAAGAGCGACGTCGTCTACAAACATCCTGATCAGACGATTCCAGACGAGGCTCGGCTGACCGTCGACGCCGACGAGGTCGCCCTCTTCTTTCGGGATGGCGAGTTCGTCGGCCAGTTCGAGGCCGGCCGACACGTCCTCGACTCGGACAACATTCCCTTTTTGAGCCAACTCGTCGATCGCGTCACCGACGGCGAACTCTTCCAAGCCGAGCTCTATTTCGTCACGACGCGCGAGTTCACGGGTCTGAAGTTCGGCGGTCCCGTCGGTAAACTGCGCGATCCCGAAAGCGGACTGGCCATCGAGATGATGGTCCACGGGTCGTTTTCGCTCCGCGTTGACGAACCGCGCACGCTGATCGGCGACATGACGGGGCTCTCGGGCTCGGGCGAGGACGACGACTTCACCGCCTGGTTCAAAGAACAGGTCCTCAAGACGATTCGAGACGATCTCGCCGAGCTGGTCGTCAAACGCGACTGGCCCCTGCTGGACGTCACCTCGGGTGCCTACACCGAGGAGATCGAAGAGACGGTCCTCGCCGGCGTCGGCGACCACTGCGAGGACTACGGCATCGAGATCGTCCGTCTCGGCAACTTCAACGTCGCGATCGATCGAGACGACGAGGAGCGCCTCGAAGAACTCTACGACAAAGCCGCCCACGTCGACCTCGCCGGCGGCATGGAGGGCTACGAACAGATGGCCAAGGCCGACATGATGCGCAATGCCGGAGAGGGCGGCGGAGACAGTTCGCTCACGGAGGGCGCCGGTCTCGGAGCCGGGATGGCCATGGGCCGAGAGATGGCCGACGGCGGCTCGGACGACCGCAATACCTCTTCCTCCGAGCCCTCGCCCTCCGGCGGCGGCCCTCGATTCGAGACGACGATCTGTTCGTCCTGCGAGAGCGAGGTCGTCGACGGCAACTACTGTTTCGCATGCGGCGACGAGCTCCAGAGCGTGGCGTACTGTCCGAGCTGCGGGACCGAGGCCTCATCGGGCAACTACTGCATCGAGTGCGGCACGGAGCTCGACGCCTGACACGCATCCCATTCGACTTGCACGTCTCCTCTCACTCTCCCCTCGAACCGATGACGGCACAGACGCTCGAATGCACCAACTGCCGGGGCGAGCTCGACGTCGAGACGACCAGTGTTTGGCAGACGTGTCCCTACTGCGGCGAGGACAACGCCGTTCCGCTGACCTTCCGCGAGGCGGGGTCGATATCGGCCGAGCTCGTCGAGGTCCAGAAGCAGTTCCAGGAGATGCTGGCGGAGGCACAGACGAAAGCGCAGCGAGCCGCCCGCGAGGGCGACGAGCAGACCTTGCGCGAACGAGTCGGTACGTGGGTCGATCTGGAGTTTACAGTGTACGATCGCGCCGGCGTGCTCGAGGAGTTGATCGGAGTGAGTTCGGGCGAGGCGTGGCAACGACAGCGCAAGCGCCAAATCGAGGCACGAATGGAACAGCTCCAGTTTGCCGTTCGCGAATCCGAGACGCGCTCCGAGGACGAGGACACATATCGTCGAGAGGCCCAGCAGGCGGCCGCACGACGCGACGCCGAAGCCTTCGTCGAGGCCTACGAGCGCTATCTTCGAGTCCATTACGAACGCCTTCCGCAGACCGACGATTACACGGACGACCAGCTCGAGGAGCTGATCGATCAGGGGATCGAACAGGCATTGCGCGGCTACGACTGGGTGTCGTCCGAGGATTTGGAGCGACTCGGATCCGATACCGGAAGCGAGGCCGAACGCACGGGGAGTGGCTTGCAGATCGACTGCCAGCGCTGTGGCGCTTCGATCGAGACCGAGGAATTTCGCGAATCGGTCTCGTGCCCGTACTGCGGCGCCGAGACGCAAATCCAGATCGGAGGCAACGAATCAACCGAACAGTTCATGGAGGGGTTCGGCAGCGGAGAAGCGGCCAATATCTCCGCTTCGATGTCGGGGGATGGGACGGCATCGTCGCGCGCTACTAAAAAAGGGGGACATTCGGAGATCGGCGACGAGCTCCAGGGTATGATCGAGCAGTCGGAGGAGATGTGGCGAGACTCTTTCGCCGACGTCAAGCCCGAGTCGTCGCGCGGGCGAGCGCTGACCTACTACTACCTCTCCAACGCCTTCGACTACGCCGTCGACGACTCCCAGTTCCGAACGCTGCGGGCGGCCTACGACCTGACCGAACCCGAACACTGCGAGACGTGCGGCCAGCACCACGCCCGGCCTCGCGACTCCGAGGCGTGTCCGTTCATGGAGTGAAGTTCTCCGCTTTTTACCGATCCAGTCCGACGCCCTTCGTCATATCGGTCGCCGGGTCGGGCTGGAGCCAGGTTGTGTCGTTGCCGATGCCGCTTCGCTGACCGAGCGGACCCTCGTAGCTGTCCGAGTTGCCCCCGGCGTCGACGAAGATACCGATTGTCAGCGCGTTGGCCAGCGGCGAACCCATCATGGCCCCGTTCTGGGCCAGGCCCCATCCCGACAACGACTGGAGGTTGTGGGTATCCGCGCCTCCGTCGAAGACGGCAAAGCCCATGCCCCCGTCGAGCCCGACGCCTCCGCCGGGATTGGCGTATTGAATCTGATTGCTGCCTCCCCCGTCGCGGATGACGCCCCATCCGAGTGCTTCGCCGAATCCCTGACCACTGCGCTTCAGAGAGGTCGAGGTGTTGTAGGCATCGTCGCCGGCGGCGTCGTCGAGCATGCCGCCTCCGAACTGCTGTCCGACGCCCTGGACGAGGATGCGAGCCTCATAGGTGTCGGCCCCGCCGGCCTCGGAGAGAATCCCAATGCCCCGGATGGTCCCGTAACCCTGGGCGTGGGTCCCCGCCCGGAAAGTGTCGTCGCCGCCGTTGTCGCGGAGCAGACCACGTCCCCCGGCGAGTCCCACGTCGGAGCTGGTCGAGGCGACGCCGGCGCCCGCTCCCTGTGCGAGATTGCGGTTGGAGCCGCGCCGATCGGGCGGCGAGAAGTACAGCACACCGTTGCCACGCTGACCGGCGGGCGTCTGACTCTTGTCGCCGGGGACGGCGCGATAGGTATCGTCGCCGCCGCGGTCGACGAGTACGCCCGTGCCCGAAGCCGAGCCGAAGCCCTGGCCGGCGTGCCAGACTTCGCGGGTGTCGCTGCCTCCGCCATCCCAGGCGACAGCGAGTCCGCCGAGCGACGCGCCCTGGGCGAGTGCCTCGGCGCGGTAGGTATTCGAGCCTCCATCGTCGACGAGCATCCCGACGCCGAAGACGGCGGCGCCCTGGCTCATCCGGAGGCTCTCGTAGGTGTCACTGCCCTGGCCGAAGTCGAACAATCCGCCGATGCCGACGCGGCCGGCGCCCTGTCGGGCCTCCTTGGAGAGCGAGACGGCGCCATTGCCCTGGAGACTCGAGGCCGGCTGCTTGCGACCGGCCGAATCGGAGTCGAGCAGATACTGGGTATCGTTGGGATCGGAGCTCATCGCGTAGGTGTAGCGATCGTCGCCGCCGAGGTCCAGCGTGACGGCGACGCCGTTGTCGGGACTCTCGTTGGCCCCTGCGGCGACGCGGTAGATGTCGTCGCCGCCGGCATCGACGAGGACGGCGATCTCGCCGCTGTAGTCGGAGTTCTGGTTCGGATCGTAAGTCGTCGAGCCGCTGTCGCCGAGAACGACCTTGCCCGCCGGCGTATCGACGACGAAGCTAAAATTACTCCAGTCGGCGTTCGAGTTGGAGGCCCGTTTGCGCACCTTCTCGATGGTGGCCGCCAGATCCGCACTGGCGTCGGCCAGCGACTCGAGCGGGAAGGACCGGTAGGCCTGTTGGACGCTCGACATGCCGAGGTCGGGGACCTGATTGAGCTGGCTGCTGGTGCCGGGCAGCAGGAAGTGGGGGGCACTCGTGAAGGCTTCGCTCCGCCGCGATGCGTCCCATCCGGCGTTCTGCAGGGCCTGATCGCGATCTCGATAGGCATCGGCGACCGCCTTGACGACGGGCGCAGCGATTCGCTTCTGGAAGCTCGTCGGCACGGAGCTGGCCTGCTGTTCGATCTGGCTGGCATTCGGCGAGCCCCCGGCTGCCCGAGCCAGATCCACGACGGCCTGGGTCAGGGCCGAATTGCTCCCGCCAAACGAGGGATCCGCCGCCGAGGCCTGAACGTCGAGGTCGGCCACCGCCGCCGCCTCGACGACGGCCGATCCGGGATCGTCGGCCGAATCGAGGGCGCTCACGTCGGTCTCGCGCTCGGCCATCGCCCGCGTGGGGAGTCGAAGTTCCGACTCGATAGACTCGCTCTGGAGAGGATTCTGCTTCAGAGCGGTCGGCCCGGACGTCTGATCGGGAGCGATATAGAGGTCGCACTGGTCGATGTCGATCTCCTCGAGTGCCGCCTCCCATTCCGAGCGCGTGTTGCTCTGGAGACCGGGGGCGGAGGCACATTCGCACTGGGTCGGGATGCAAACACGGGAACCGTCGGCGCCGCGCCCGCATCGCTGGTCGCCCTCGCAGTCCGCGTCGCTGCTGCACGACGTCGAGCAAAAGCCGCGGAGGTTGCCGCCCCGAACGCATGTCGAGGCGTCGCTCGGGCAATCGCCGTCGTCCTCGCAGGGCGCCCCGACCGAACGATCGGCGGGATGGAGCGTGCCACAGGTCTTCGGGCCGCCGCGATCGTCGCCCAGGCAGTAGCCCCGGTTGAGGTTCGTCTGAACGCAGGTTTTGCCGGAGCCGCACTGTCCGCTCCCCGTACAGATCTCTTCGCAGGTCCCGTCGGTGTCGTCGAGCTGGGTGGTGCAGGCGGTCACGGTGTAGTCGCAGTCCTGCGCCCAACTGTCGCCGGAACAGCTCCGGCCGACTTCGACACAATCGCCACTTCGAGGATCGCAGCGCGTGCCGGCGCCACATCCCGTCTGCTGGCAGTTTTGACTCCGCTCGATGCAGTTGCCCGACTGCGGATCGCAGGCCTTCTCGGGGAAGCACTGCGACCCGTAGCATTGCTGACACCGTCGCGCTTCGGGGAGACACAGCGAGATCGTCGTGTTCGGAAGCTGACCACACTCGTAGTTGTCGGGGCAGCTATCTCCGGGGTCGCTGCAATCCTGCCAGCAGTGGGGCTCGTTGTCGACGAAGCTCAGGGCCAGACAGCGATCCTCCTGGTCGCCACACTGGGCACTGTTTTGGCATCCCTTCTGGCAGGCGCCGTACTGGGCTTCCTCGCATTCGCCGGTCTTGCGATTGCAGTTTTGTCCCTCCGGACAGCTCTTGTCGGAGCATCGGTCGCGGCACGTCCCGTCGACGGGGATGCAGACGCCCTCGTCGTCGTTCTGTTCGCTGACGGAGACACAGAAGTTGTTGAGCGGACACGTCGTCGTATCCGACTGCGGGTCGCATCCGTTCGCACAGACCGACTCGCCTCCGGTATCCGGGAGGGTGATGCATCGATCCTCGGGATCGTCGCCACAGACGGCATCGCTTCGACACGTATCACACTGAGATTTGCGCTCGGTGCACTGGCCGGTGATCGGGTTGCACACCTGCCTCTCACCACAGTCGGTATCGCTGCAGCGATCGACACAGGTCCGTTGCTCGGGCACACACTGACCCATGTCCGCCTCGGGAGAGGAGCGAATACAGGTGTAATTGTCGGGGCACGGAGTATCCTGGTCGGGGTCACAGGCGCTCGTACAGTGCTGCTGCCCATCGAGAAGCTGAGTACATTGATCGTCGGCCCCTCCGCATTCGCTGTCTTCGGAGCACGAATTACAGAGAAAGTCGGTCGGAGCTATGCCGTCTGAGACATCGCCTCCGTCCGGCTCGCCAGCATCCCCTCGCTCCCCCGTGTCGTCGGCCGTATCGTCCGTATCTCCCTCGGAGACCGAGTCGGACGCCGGCTCGGCATCCATGCCTCCCCCGACTCCCGTCTCGTCGGCCGCATCGATCGCGGCATCTTGCGAGGGAGAGGAGGCGCCACCATTGCCCGATCCCGAGGAACATCCCCCGGTGATCGTCAGTACGCATCCGAGGATCCAGACTACTGTCCCGACTCGATATCGCTCCATTTCATGCTCCATCCATCGATGTCAACTTCGAGCGCGTCGGAGTCACCATAACGAACCTCCCGCCTCGTTGCCACCTCTCTCGCGCCCCGTTCTCGGGCCGATCTTCCTCCGACCCCGAGCCTCGCAACGCAACCGAACGGCTTGCACTGCCGGGGAACATCGATGAGGGGAAATCGGCGAGCTTTCAGCGTTGCTGGAGGGAGGTTCGCCGTACAACCGGGGCCGCGTCGAGCGGAGTAGTGTGCCCCCTCGAGCGACTGGCCGGCTTGTGGCGGGCGTCTCGCCCGGGTACGTCAGAGAGTGAGATGGGTAGACGTGTACCTCAAAGAGGAGTGAATCGGGCACGGCAGGACGACGAGGGCAATCGCATTCGAACTCGATTCAACGTACGATCTCGCCGAGGGGCTCGATGGTTTGGCGTTCTTCGCTGCATCGCTCGCCCTCGATCGCGATTGCTCATCCCCTCCAGGCCGGCGAGCCGACGGCGCTCCAATGAGGCGTCGAGCGGATACGAGGTTCGATCGACGCTTGGAGCGGCTTGATACGTCTTCGACGCGAGCAACTGGCTGGCACGCCGACGAACGATTCCTCGGAGTCCGGGGGGAGAGTCGACCGAGAGGAAGAAGATATTCAAATGCGATCGCCCTCACGGCAGAACCTTGCATCGTCTCGTCAAGATGGCTAGTGTGCTACGCCGTATCGACGACGTGGTTTGAACTGTCGCACATCTGGAGTCTCTGCGATTATGACCTCACGCATTTCACTCCTCTCGTGTTGTCTCGTGCTCTTTGGCACCCTCGCCGCGTGTGGCGGCGGCAACGTCGGGGAACAGTCCGTGCCCGAGGCCACGCTCAGTGGTGAAGGCCTCAACGGCAACATGCTTCGCATCAATCCCCCCGACGAGCCCGACCGTCAGGGAAGTCCAGCCGCCTTCAACATTGAGAGCACGGGGGACTCCGAACTCAAACTCACCAGCATTCAGCTCGAGCCCGAGGGTGAGATACCGGAGCGCCTCCTTTTCAACGGCGAGCGAACCGAGACGAACTGCGAATTTGATGCGACCGTCTCCGGGACCAATGACTCGACGGGAAGCTGCAGCAACAAACAGTACTGCAACGTCGTCACGGGGTTCTGTCACGAGGCGGCTCCCCCGGAGACGCCGCTCACGGTCGATTCCAGTCGGGAGTTCAGCTTCCGGCTCGCCGCCTCCCAACAGGCCGAAATCATCTGTCCCGATCCTCCGGAGGAACAGCCCGAAAACTTCGTCAGTTCGACGGCGGCCTGGAATCAGATCCGTCAGGATTACTGTGGTGAAATTCGCATCGAGACCAACGCCCGCAACGACGGCTCTCAGTTCAGCGGCGGAAGCACGCGCGTCTACCTTCTATCCGACACGGGTTCCGGTCAGATTGCCGTCGATCCGGGGGCCCTCACCTTCGAAGGGGTCGAGGCAGGGATGACGACGGATCCCCAGACGCTGACTATTCTCAACGAGGGTCGGGGCACGCTGACAATCGACGGCATCAACATCCAGGGCAACTCCGAGTTCGTCGACCTCTCGGGGCCCAGTTTCCCGAAAGACATTCCGGGCAGCAACAGTGACTCGGGCGCGGGGAGCGAGACCTGGGAAGTCGCCATCTCCATTCCCGAGGATACCAAAGAGGAAGACATTCCCTCCAACAGCCGACTCACCATCCGATCGTCGGCGGCCAACGAGGCATCGGCCAGCATCTCGATCGATCAGGCCTCGCTCGGACCGGCAATCGAACTGGTCGACGGCGAGGGCAATCCCAAAACGGCGATGTCGTTCAAGAATGGCAACGAACAGACGATCAACATCAAAAACGAAGGCGTCGAAGACGAAACATTGCTGCTTCAAAATGCGTCCTTCGAACTCTTTCAAAACTGCCCGCCCGGCACTCCCTCGTGTGACCGAATGGCGCGCGCAGAGGCGCTCAACAATGCTTACGAGGTTACCATCGGCGACAGCGACCCCATCGGGATCGAGCCGGGTCCCCAGGGGGCTAACCTCCGATCGGCCATCAGAGCCGAGGCCTCGATCCGAACCGACGACGAGCCTCAGCCGGTGACCGTCACCTACACGGGGGATAGCGACAACCCCCCTCCACTGGGCTATCTCGTGCTGACCCACAACGATTCGACCAGCGGCAACACGGCGCGCATCGCCCTCCTCGGCCCCCGAGATGGCGCTCTCGTCGAGGGACTGCCGAGCTCGTCGTTGAACTTCACCCACGGCGATCAGGAGCAGACGCGCACCCTTCTGCTCCGCAATCAGGGGACGAGCTCGATCGAGATGGAGGCGCCGAGCGACGACCAACTGACGAGCGCCTTCAGGATCGAGAACCCCGACGGTGACAACGCCACCTGGACCATTCCAGCGGAGGGTCTCAAACCGATCGATGTCACATTCGTCGGGAGCACCGATCAGGAGGCGATCGATACCAAGACGGTAAAGTTTCAGTCTATCGAGGAAGCCGTCCAGGAGCAGATTACCTTCAAGATGGCCACGCGCAAGGAGGCGCTCGACCTCGACGCCTCGATTCAGCGAGCCTCCGATGGTGATCCATCTACGACAGTGGGTTCCAGGCTGGAGGTCGACGCCTCGACGATGCCGGAGCTCGACCGTCCGCGGATCCAATGGATGGTCCTTCAGCGCCCCGATGCAAGCCGCATCTTTCGCGCTCAACCGGCGCGATTCGGCGGAGACTCGAGCTTCACGATACGCCCCGACGAGCCCGGCACGTACCAGATTGGATTCACGGTCCGTCCCGGGAGCCGCGGGACCAACGGCCAGGCCCAGGCCATCGAGACCTTCGAAGTCATCGAATCCTCGGAGGACAACAGCAGCGGCAACTGACCACGAGGGGGGCCGAGCGGACGACTGTCTGGAGATTCGACGATGGGACGGTGACAAAGAAGGCGCCCGGTCGAGAACAATGTCCGCTCCAAGTGTCTGAAGGGGCTCGTCGTCTTGGACTGTGTTGCAAGATGCTCGTTCCTCCGGCCAAGCCGGCGAAGACGCCGGCGCTCCGGACGATATCAGAGAGTTCGAAACAAGCCCTCGATGGCTGGAGTCCCTCACGCGAGTTCGCTTTCACGTGTTGCCGCTCCGTTTGGGGGTCGAGTGTCGTAGATGCCAACGACGCCGCTCTGGACTTTGCCCGGAGCTGAGCGCTGCTACTTCCTGTCGGGGACCCGGAACGCCGGGGCCTCATTGCCCGGGAACGTGTGCAGACGAACTCGTATAGAATTCTCCCTTGTGTGCTCGAGAGACGTAGATATTCGACGCATCGACGGAGAATCAGAAAGCTCTCCAATCCGAGGAGTCCCACGAGCGCGGATCCCGTCCACGCTCCATCGACATCCTGATTGGGGGCGCATGACGGAGGTCGGTCGCGCTCGCTCGACGAGGGTGTGACTCAGGTCCGTGGGATCTCGACGACGCGTTTGGGGAGCGCCGACGGCCCCGCCGGCCCCTCATCGAGTCGGTCGACGGCAAACGTCGTGCCACGACGTATCCCACGGTATCCGAGCGGACCCGCTCGACGATGGGGTCCTCTCCGAACGACGCCAGCTTGACAGTCGAGGGTCCCCTTCGTACAGTCCGCCTCGGATCATTTGTGTTTTTCTCTGATCGCATAATCATCGACCCAACGGATCGAAGCCGGTTGATACGGAGCAATTATGGCTGAAGTCTATACGAATAAAGGTGAACTCTTCTCGGAGGACCGCCTCGATCAAATCGATACGTACGAGGAGTGGGAATCGGATAAAATCGAGAAGGTCCGAAGCAAACTCGAGGACCTCTTTGAAAAGCGGGAAGGCCAGATCGAAGAAGGCCTGGAGGAGATGGAAACCCGCTACTACTGGATCAGTTACGTACTTCGGGCCCTCGATTTTGCATTCAGCGTCGCCGAGCTGACGCCGGACTACAGCGAAAATGTCGACTTTCGACCCGATTTCAGCCTCTTCTTCACGGCCGACCAACTTCGAGCCGCCATTCCCCACCGAGGTGAACGCGAGTTCTTCGTCCACTCCCTCGGCATCATGCGCGCCATCGGCTGGGGTGATTCCATCGACGAGTACGAAAAAGATGGCGAGTCCTACAACGTCGCCTACGAAGTCGACCAGCTCGTGCGCTCGACGGGCGTCGAATGGGGCATCACGACCAACGGTCGCACCTGGCGGATCTACCACCGCGATACGATTGGGCTTCTGGATACCTATTACGAGGTGGATCTGATCGAAGCGCTCCACAGCAACGACCCGGACGCCTTCAAATACTTCTGGATGATCTTCAGTCCCGAGGGACTCGGCGGCGCCGGCGACGTCCAACCCGTGGTCAATCGCCTCATCCGATAAACCGATGAGGTGAGCGTCGAGGTTTTTGGTGTCGTTCACTCCGATCTCGACAGGAACGTTGATCCTCGGATTCGAATGATTAGCCTCACGAGTTAGAGGTCTCTTGAGCGCCTCCAAGCCCATCGCGCTCGATTCTCTCGAATCCTCACTCGACTCCAACGCTACGCGACAGGAGGTCACCAACCATGGCCAAGCGAGATGAACTCGGACCCATCGAGGTTCGCGTCAAAGACGAAAACATCAACCGCGCGATCAATCGCCTCAAGCGCGAAATCGGTCGCGAGGGCATCAGCCGAGAGCTGAAGCGTCGCCGGTTCTACGAAAAGCCGAGCGAGAAGCGTCGCCGCAAGAAGCGAGAGGCCGAGCGACGACGTCGCAAAGAACAGCGACGCAAAGAGCGCCGCAAGCAGAAGCGACGACAGCGCGGCGGTCGATGATGGATACCATCGGGGTTCTCTGACCTCCGATGTGACGAGCCGGGGCATCTGCTCCGGCTCTTTTTTTATGCACCGGTCGGTCCTCGTCTCAGAGGTCGTGCTTCTATCGAGGGAAGACAACATCCGCCAGTCCGAACGTCCCACGAGACGTCGTCAGGCGCGACAGACCGTGTACGTCCGTGATCGAACGTGGAAGGGCGCCTCGAGTCTTCAGACACGATGCCACGAGCCTCGCGGAGACGCGAGAGGCGACATTCGTGCCGTCTGCCGACCGCAACAGGTAGACCCGCGGGACATGCGGGCCGACTGCAACGTCTCGCTCGGTTTGTCTCTCCCGTGTCGTCGAGCGCATCTGCCCCCATTTGAAAACCGGGGCCGCAGTGGCCCCGGTCTGGGTCGAACATCTCCATGTAGACGGCTACGGCGAGGGAGATGATGGCATCGCCCCATTCCTCGTATCAGCCGGCGATACACGTGCCGACGTTACCGCCCCCGCCTCCCTGACAGATGCCGGAGCAGCAGTCGCTGTCTTCACGACAATTGGTGTCGGTGGGACGACACTGCGGACCGCAGGTTCCGTCACTTCGGCAGTCCCCGCTGCAACAGGCGTTGTCGCCGCCACAGCTCTGGCCGGTCAACTGACAGTCGGGACAGCCTTCGTCGACTTCACCGTCACAGTCGTCGTCCTTCTCGTTGCAGATCTCGCGTTTGGGATCGTCGCAGTTCGGCTCTCCGCTCGAGCTGCATCCCTCGTCGGTTTGGCCATCACAGTCGTCGTCTTCGCCATTACATGTCTCGGGCGAGGGATCTTTGCACGACGGATCCGGACACCCCTCGTCGACGTCGCCGTCGAGGTCGTTGTCCTTGCCATCTCCGCAGATCTCGGGGCTGCCACAGTCGATCTCGTCGATCTTGCCGTCGCAGTCGTCGTCCTCGTAGTTGCATTTTTCTTCGGATTTGTTCTGACAACTCGCCCGACATCCGGCCTGAATTTCGATGGGATCCTGCACGCTGGCCGGGAGGTTGTTGAGTCGATCGCAGGCGCCACTCGAGAGACTCAGAATATTGCCGTTGGCGTCGAAGTTGTACTGACTCTGGTTGATGGGCGAGCCGCCGATATCGACCCAGAGCTTGTTGGGATCGATCTCTCCCCCACTCGGCGACTTGAGCTCGAACTTACAGGAGATCGCCTTGTCGCTGATCGTCTGGAGAACTTGGATCAACTGGGATTGATTGTTGGCCTGGTAGGCCTTCCGAGTTCCGCCATTTTGGGCGATTTGTCTGAGCTGGCTGGTGTTGGCCCCCTGTGAGAAACCGATTGCATACGTCTGCACCCCCACGTTTTGGCGCATCCGATTGGCTGCATCCTCGGGCTGACACTGGGTACCATCGTTGGAATCCCCATCACTGATGGCGATCACGACCTTGGTGCGATTGTCGGAGTTCGGGTCGCTCGACTCCTCGTAGAGTTTGTTCTGCCGGACTTGCTCGAGAGCATGTCCCAGTTGAGTCCCGCCATTGGGAGTAATGTTTTGATACGAGTTCTGGATGGTCGAACGATTGTGATCGCCCATCTGAAGATAGACCCGGAAGCTGGCGGGGCAAGTTCCATTGGCGTCATCGAAGGCCATCATCCCGAAGCGCGCTTTGTCGTGGAGGCGATCGGCGATGGTATCGAGGGCCTTTTTGGCCTTCTGCATCTTTCGGTCGCGATCCATCGATCCCGACTTGTCGAGGACGATGAAGATGTTCGGCTTGAGCCGTTTGAATTGACTCGTCTTCTTCTTGCAGACATCGACGGGCTGTCGGGTACAGGCGTCGCCGATGCCGTCGTTGTTGGAGTCTTCCTGGAGGTAGTTGGCCACCTCGTCGCAGTTGTCGCACTTGTTTCCCAGTCGGTCGTTGTCCGGATCTTTCTGGTCGGGATTCGGGGTGTTCGGACAGTTGTCGTCGACGTCCGGTATGCCGTCGCCGTCGCTGTCGCGATCGGGATTGTAGATGTCCGTACAGGCGTCGCCCTGGCCGTCGTTGTTGGAATCCTTCTGATCGAAGTTGGCGACTTCGGGGCAGTTGTCGCATGTGTCTCCGACGAGATCGGAGTCACTGTCCTTTTGGTCTTCGTTGCGGATCTGGGGACAGTTGTCGTTGGCATCGACAATTCCGTCGCTGTCGGTATCTTTTACGGTCGGGTCGTCCGTGCAGGCGTCGCCCTGGCCGTCGTCGTTGGAATCTTTTTGATCGGAGTTGGCGAGATCCGGACAGTTGTCGCAGACATTGCCGACGCCATCAACATCCTTGTCCTTTTGATCGGCATTGGCTTTGGTCGGACAGTTGTCCTTGGAGTTGGGAATGCCGTCCCCATCGTCGTCGGCCTCGGGATCGATGCCCTCTTCGCAGGCATCGCCCGTTCCGTCACTGTCGGAGTCGGCTTGGTCGCCGTTGGAAATCTGCGGACAGTTGTCGCATTCGTCGCCGACGCCATCGCCGTCGCTATCTTTTTGCTCGGGATTGGGGGTTCGCCAGCAATTGTCGAATCGATCGAGATGACCGTCGCCATCCTGGTCGGTCCACTGACCGATCTGGGAACCGTCTTGACTCCCCTCTTCGGCGTCGTTCAACAGGGTATCTCCTCCTCCTGGAGTCGTGCCGGTATCGGAGGCGGACGGCCCCTCGGAGCCCCCATCGCCATTCGAG
>JAQCND010000278.1 GCA_028274765.1 Bradymonadaceae bacterium | reverse complement strand
GCCATTTGGTGATAAACACGCTGGTTGGGGGTGCATCCGATGATCGACTTGTCCGGCCGATAGGTCATGACGAGCCGGGCCGTCGACCCCGACTGCGTGAGCGCGACGATCGCCTTGACCGCCAGCTCGTCGGCCGCCACCGACGCCGCACGCGCCACGGCGTTGGGAAAGGTCTTGAGGTGTTCCATGAAATCCGGCGGTGGCACGTCGCTGTACATGTCGCTCTGCTCGACCTCCTCGGTGATGTTCGCCATCATGCGGACCGACTCGACGGGGTAGTCCCCCATCGCCGTCTCCCCCGAGAGCATGATGGCGTCGGAGCCGTCCAAGATGGCATTGGCCACGTCGGATGCCTCCGCTCGGGTGGGTCGGGGATGCTGCGTCATCGATTCGAGCATCTGCGTGGCCGTGATCGACAGGCACCCGAGCTTGTTGGCCTGAACGATGGCGCGCTTCTGGATGAGCGGGACGTTTTGAGGAGGAAGTTCGACGCCGAGGTCTCCGCGGGCGATCATGATACCGTCGGAGACCGAGATGATGTCTTCGAGTTCGCCGATCGCCTCGGACTGTTCGATCTTGGCGATGACCTTGATGGGATGCTCGTCCTCGTCGGGGAGGAGTGCCTGGAGTTGATGGATATCGAGCGCCGATCGCACGAAACTCAGTGCGACGTAATCAACGCCGAGTTCGATGCCGAATTCGAGATCACGCTTGTCTTTATCGGTGAGGCTCGGCGCCGAAATCGAGGCCGTCGGTAGATTGATGCCCTGATTGTCGGTGAGCTCGCCCCCGATCAGGACGCGCGTTCGAATCTCGGTTTCGGTGGTCTCGATCACCTCGAGCCGGATGAGGCCGTCGGCCAACAAGAGGATATCCCCGACGTCGACGTCTCGGGGAAGCTCGTCGTAAGTCGTCGAGACGCGTTCGGCGGTACCCTCGATGTCGTCGGTCGTGATCGTAAACTCGTTTTCCTCCTGGAGCTCGACGACCTCCTCGCGAAATCGTCCCGTTCGGATTTTCGGGCCCTGGAGATCCTGGAGAATGGCGACCGACTTCCCCAGCTCCCTCGAGATTGAGCGCACCCTCTCGAATAGCTCGCGATGGTCTTCGTGCGTGCCATGGGAGAAGTTCAGACGCGCAACATCCATCCCAGCTTCGATCATCGCTCGAATCGTATCGGGATCGTTGGAAGCTGGACCCAGCGTACAGACGATTTTGGAGCGTCTCATAGAGTACTCGTATGTCGGAGATCAGTCTGCTGAAGAGGCGTGTACATCGCAGGTACACGATTTCTCTATCCTAAGGGGATGTGGGGCGATCGTTAAGACCATCGGAGCGGAGAAGGGCCATCATCAGCCGTGGGTTCAGCCTGGAGTGGACGGGTCGCTTCAGCGACGCCTTTGGGGGAAGGGCGGGGCGACCACGAGGGAGAACATGGTCGACACGCGATGGCCCTCGGCGGAGAAAAGAGCCGGTTCAGTGGAGTCAGGTAATCCGGATGGAATGCAGCTGCTGCCCTGCCCAGCTGCTTAACCCTCTATGTCCATGGTCAGTCGATCGAATCCGATTCGTCTTCGTCGGAATCCGAGGGCGTCTCGGAGTCGGGAGAGGAGGGAGCGTCGTCATCCTCCGGCTCTAGGAGGGTATCGCGGAGGGCGTGGACCCGGAGTTTGAGTTGTTCAAGGGCGTCTCGATATTCACAGACCGTGGATTGCCCATACATCCACCCGGCCATGGCCCCGAAGACGGCTCCGGGAACGCGGCCTCGAAGGAGAGGGCCTTGTCCTGAGAAGAATCCGAGCTGGGCGCCGATCAACGTGGTCTCGAAGGGAAATTCGAGATCGCGCTCAAACTGCTCGAGCTCGCGATCGAACCCCTCGAGACGCTTGCGGGCGGCGCGAACCTCACCCCGCCGTAGATGGGCCTCGATACGAAAGAGCCGATTCGCGTAGTGTCCGAGGCGATTTTCGATCTCGGACGTCAGCTTCAAAAAATTTGACATCGGCGGGTGAGGGCATGAAGGGAACGCTCATCCACTCTTACATAAAGAAAAAGTGGAGCCGAGCGGGCTCGAACCGCTGACCTCGTGACTGCCAGTCACGCGCTCTCCCGACTGAGCTACGGCCCCTTGAATAGGTTCTGCGCCTCCCTCCATGACGACGACAAGATGTAAATAATCAATCCCCCCTTGTCAACCGAATATGGAGAAAAATTATGGACCGTGCTGCTTCAACCATGCGAGCAGGCGTCGATAGGTCTCGACATCCCCCTCGTCCTTTTCGATGGCCTGCTTGAGGACCGATCGAGCCCGCTCGTACTCCTCGAGATCGTAGGCGAGTCGAGCCCGGAGGAGGGGCACGTCGATGTCCGGCAACAACCCCGAATCGGTCGCGATCTGTTGAACGAATCGCTTGCGCTGATCGGGCGAAAAGCCCTCGCCATTTCGGATGCGATATCGGAACAACAATTCGCGTCCGTAAGCGGTCAACTGCAGAAGGGGACGACGATGCTCCCGAATGTTGAAGGCCCACCGGTAACGCTGCAGGAGACCGACGATCGTCCGGGACCGTGACGCCGGCTCGTGCCAGGTGCCCTCTGGGGTGACGAGTCCCAGCTCGACGAGCCGAGGCAAAAGCTGCCCGCAGTGACGCCGATACGTCTCGAACGTATCGGCCGGCGGCTGTGCCCTCGCTCGCTCCATCGAGACGTCTCCCGTTTGCACGGCTTCGAGCAACGCCTCCAACCCCTCGCTGCACGTCTCGAAGAGAGGCTCGCCGGCGGCGACATATCCGTCGTACCCCGTCAACGTGATGACGTCTTGAGAGGCCTGTTTGATCGTCGAACGTAGTGTGCGCCGCTCTTCTTGGACGTCGGCGCTCGGCTCTTCGTCCGGTTCCGACTGGAACTGATGCTCGTTGGCCTGTTCGACGACACGGTGCAAACGCGCCAATGTGTCGGTGCCCTTTACCGTCTTGCGAGCCTCGCCGTATTGGTCGGCACGCTGTCGCTTTAGACGGTCGCGATCGATGCGAAGAGGGGGGGATTCGAGGGGGGAGTCCGACTGGTGAGAAAAAGACTCCGACTGATGCGAGGCGGACGCCGGCTGAGGGGCCGGCATCTGTGCCCACAACAGAAGTCCTCCCAGGACCATCATGATGCACCCGCTGAACAACAGGGGCGATGAATGCTCCTGCTGAGAAGTGGCCTCCTGGTGTCGATGTCCTTTCATCGCAGATGTGTTATGAGAATAGGGAACCTGAGAGCTTGAGGGTTAGCATACAAGGGAATCCTTCTCCCCCACAAGCGCCCCGAATTCCATGCTCCCGCCTCAACGATCATGTCCACATGGCAGAGAACAGCTTGAGGAAGTACGTACGCGATCTGATGAATCACTGGGCGACGGAATTCGTCGTCGCCGTCACCATCGTGATCTCGGTCGTACTCGTCCTGGTCGAGGCCGCGATCTCCAGAGAGCATCCCTCCTTTCAGACGGTGGTCTGGACGAATCACGCGATCACCGTTCTCTTTATCATCGAGCTCTCGCTGCGTTTCTACGCCGAACGGCGCAAAACGAATTTCTTCAAGCGCTACTGGTACGACATTCTGGCCGTCATCCCGCTCTTTCGGGGGGCTCGATTTTTGCGAGTGCTGCGGCTGCTCCGCCTCTTTCGGTTCGGAGTGATTGCGATTCGACGGCTCTCGCGATTTTCGCGGCTGGTTCGGCACATTCGAGTCGAATACCTCATCGTCAGTTTCGTGGCGCTGACCCTGGTATTGATGGGAGGGGTCTCCGTTCATTACGCTGTCCCCGGGTTCGACCCGATCCCGGTCGGGAGCTCGTTCGAGAAGTCACTCTGGTTCGCTCTGCTCAGTCTGGTCGCCGCCGAACCGGTCGGCGGGCTTCCCTCGACACGCCTCGGGCTGGTGATTACAACCACCATCATGCTCGGGGGCTTGACGGTCTTTGCCGTGCTCACCGGGACGGTCTCGGCCCTCATGATCGATGTGTTTCGCAGCCTCAAACTCAAACCCATGGCGATCGAAGATCTCGACAACCACGTTGTCGTCTGTGGCTGGAATCAGGCAGGCTCGCTTCTGCTCGAGGAACTCCTCAACGACGAACGATTCTCACACGTCGTCGTCATCACCGAACGCGACGATCTGGACGAACATCCCGTCGTTCAGTCTCGTCCCACCGACATCTTCACCGTTCAGGGGGACTACACGCGCATGGATGTCCTCAAACAGGCCGGGGTCGAGCGGGCCTCCTACGCTCTGCTCCTGGCCGATACGAGCATCGAGAAGCGCTCCAGCCAGGATCGAGACGCTCGTACCGTGCTCGCCGCCATGTTGATCGAAAAACTCCAGAGCGAGATTTACACGACGGTTCAGTTGCTGAATCGCGACAACGAATCCAGCCTCGAGGAAATCGGGGTCGAGGAAATCATCGTCAGCGACGAATACGTCGGGAGTATCATGGCCAACGTTACCAAAAATCAGGGGATCGTCAGCATGCTCGACGAACTGCTGACCTCCAAGTGGGGGAACCAATTCTACAAGGAATCCGTCCCCGATACGCTGGTCGGCATGGAGGTCGGCGAAGCGATCGGTGTCCTCAAGCGTGATTACGAAGCCACACTGCTTGGAATCGATCGCCAGGGCGAATCCGAGGAGGGGCTGGTGGTCAATCCCTCGACAGAGATGGTTCTGCAAGCATCCGACCGATTGTTTGTCGCCTCGGGACACTCGCTCGACGATCACGAACGGGTCTCTTGAAGCTCGAGCCCCCCTTCTCGCCTCACGCGTCGGACACGGATCGATGCTGACCGAACTTCTCCTCGATGTCGCACTGCTCGGCTCGGAATGGGTCCTCTGGCTTTTGATCGGGCTGAGCGTCGCACTCGTCTTCGTGGGATTCGAGCGAGCGACGTTCTATGCCAAACGATCCGTCGATTCGGAGACACTGCGCTTACAGCTCGAGGAGGCCCTCGAGGCGAGAGATTTCGAGGCGGCGGCCGATCTCCTGCGCGACCGGGACAGCATGGAGGCCAAAGTCGTCCTCTTCGGACTTCGCGATCGCGAACGCGGACCCTCGGCGGTCGAGGACCGGATGACCGGTGCTCTGGCCACCGAAAAGAATCGCTACAATCGCTTTCTTTCTTTTCTGGGGACGGTTGGCAACAACGCGCCCTTCATCGGGCTCTTCGGGACGGTCATCGGGATCATTGGGGCGTTTGCCAATCTCGCCCAGGGGAGCGAATCGGCCTCGCGCGCCGTTATGGCTTCGATCTCGGAGGCCCTCATCGCCACCGGAGTGGGGCTGTTGGTGGCCATTCCCGCCGTCATTGCCTTCAACGCCTTCAAGAGTCGTGTCCAGCGGTCGGTCGCCCAGACCGATCTCCTCGGGCGCACGCTTTTGGCCCACCTTCGCGAGGATGGCCAACAGACTTCGGCGTCGGTCGAGGAGACGTCGTCTTCGGACGAAAGAACACGAGAGGCGAGCCAGTAACTCGCCGATCGTGGCAGAGGCGAGAGTAGATGGAAAGACTCGTTAGGCGGGGGCGAGTCGAGGAGGCACGCGGTCAACGGGCCGGACGACACTTCTAGATCAATTCCCCGATGTATCCATGTCCTCGAACTCTCGGAGGTGCTTGAAGAACTCGCCGTCGGTCGACATCAGCAGCTTCGAATCAGGTCCGATCGTCTCGGGATACGTCTCCATGGTCCGCAAGAACTGATAGAAATCCGGGTCTTTCTGGTAAGATTGAGCGTAGATGTCGGTAACCTTGCCGTCGGCCCCTCCTCGAATTTTCTGAGCTTCTTTTTCGGCCTCGGATCCGATTTTGTCGAGCTCCTTCTCTTTTTTACCTCGAATTTCAGCTGCCTCGCCCCGTCCCTCGGAACGATACAGCTCGGCGATGCGCTCGCGTTCGGCAATCATGCGGTCGTAGACTTTCTCGCGGACCTGATCGTTGTAGTTGATCCGTTTGAACCGCATGTCGATCACTTCGATCCCGAGGTCCGAGACATTGTCGGCGATCTTCTTTTCGACGTTCCTCATAATCTCGGGTCGGCCGACGTCGATGTCTTTAAGTTCGGGGGTTGCCTCGTTTTCCTTGCCGATCTCTTTTTCCATCTCCTTGAGCTTCTTCCGCTTTTTCTTGAGATCGGGGTCGATGTTCGGAGCTCGGTTGCTTGCTCGCACCAGTTCCAGCAGTTCGTGGTTCGCCACGGCATCCCGAGTCGCTCCATCGATGATGTCGTCGAGGCGGGATTGTGCACTCTGTTCGTTACCGAGACGCTGATAGAACGTCAGGGGCTCGGTGATGCGCCAGCGGGCATACGTATCGACTTCGATGAATCGCTTGTCCTTCGTGGGAATTTCGTTGGAATCGCCGTTCCACTCCAGGAAACGGTCGTCGAAATAATGAGCCGTCTGCACGAAGGGGGCCTTGAAGTACAGACCCGGTTTCTGGATGGGTTTGCCGGCCGGATCGCCAAACTGGGTCACGACCACCTGCTCGGTTTCATCGACAATGTAAGCCGAACTCCAGCCCACGACGACGGTGGAGACAACCAGCACGAGGAGAGCAAATTTGAGGTATTTCATGGCGTGCGCTCGAGGGTCGAGAAGGGATGGATGCCGGAAGACGAGCCAGCCGATCGGAGAGAGGCGTTACTTCGACGACGAGGAACTGTTATTCGGGCCGACTTGCTCGAGTCCCCCTTTGTCCCCGAGGGGCAGAAGCGGGACGATGTCGGTGGCTTTCTCGTCGATGATCCACTTGTCGTTGACTTGCGGGAGCACTTCGCCGAGCGTCTCGATATAGATGCGTCGCCGCGTGACGTCCGGCGCTTTCTTGTACTCTCTGTAGAGATTCTCGAAGCGAGCGACGTCACCTTGAGCACGGTTGATACGGTCGATGGCGTATCCCTCGGCTTTCTGGATCTTGCGCTTGGCCTCGCCGCGCGCGGCGGGAATGGCCTTGTTGTAGTCGGTCTTGGCCTGGTTGATCAGCTCGGAACGCTTCTGCTGCGCCTCATTGACGGCATTGAACGAGGGTTTGACCGGATCGGGGGGCGTGATGTCTTGGAGGTTGATCTGTTCGACCCGAATGCCGATCTGATAATCCTTGCAGAGGGCCTGAAGTTTGTCTTTGACCTTGGAGGCGACCTCGGTCCGACCCATCGTCAGGACCTCGTTGACCGTGCGATCCCCGACTACCTCGCGCATGGTCGCCTGACTCATGTAACGGAACGTCGCGCGCGGGTCGCGGACCTCAAAGAGGTACCGTTCGGGATCTGCAATCCGGTACTGAACCGCCCACTCGACATCGACGACGTTGAGATCGCCGGTCAGCATCAGCGACTCCGGTTTGTAATTCCGGTCGCTGTAGGTCGTGTTCACCCCGGCCTGCTCGGTACGATATCCAAATTCGACCTTTTGCTGGCGCTGGACGGGCACCGCGTGGACCTCCTCGATCCCGAGGGGCCATTTGGTGTGCAGGCCCGGGCCCACTTCACGCACCTTCTCACCGAAACGGAGCACCAAGCCCTTGCTGTCGGCCGGGATCTGGTAGAACATGCTCGTCAGCACGATGAACCCAAACAGGGCGGCGAGCCCGATCAACACCCATCCTCCATTCCAGGAGATGTTGGGTGGCCACCGGGATTGGATCTCTCGTTGAATATCCATGTTCCTTCAGGGCGGATGGGACAAACGAACGCCGAGATCGCACCAGAGCGCCGAACGTCAGCCGATGCGGCGACGCGACCCGCTCTTTTCGATAAAGCCGTCCGGCAGCTCGACCCCGGTCGTAGAGGGAGCCGTGATGTAGCAATTCTTGGCGTGACTCTCCGAGAAATCGACATCCTCGAAAGCCGTCGAGCGGAACTTGACCAACAGCAAATTGCTTTCATCCAGGGTCACCGAGTCCCAATCACCGTCGGTAAACGTCGTGCGCTCGAAAGTTCCGTCCTCCGAATTCACGTCCTCGAAGATACATTCGGTAAACTGGCAGTCCGTCCATTCGACTCGATCCAGATCGGACGAGCGGATTTCACATTTCGAGAACGTACAAGATTCGAGCACCAATCCCTCGAGACTCGCTGTTTCGAAAAAGCACTCGATGAGCGTCGAACCGTGGATGTAGGCGCCGTCCAGGCTCGTGCCGTCGAACCGAGCGTCGGTTAACGTACAATCTTCAAATTCCGCGTACGCGAGGTCGACTCCGGAGAAATCGAACCCCGAGAGCTCCAGTTCGCTGAAAGTCTCGGTCTGGAGGGCCGGGAGCTCTCCATGTTCCTCTTCGTACTCTCGAACTCGACGATTGAATTCGTCGGCATCGCCTTGCTGGATACAACGGGTGAGGGCATTCGACATGAGTTGAATCCCATCGCTCGGGCGGGCGTGATTGCCTCAAGAAATATTCCAAGGTCTACAACTGTCACCTCTCGTGAGGAATGTAAACAGTCCGATCGGGGGGTCAATGATACGGGGCCTCCAGACTCCAGACGACTCGTTCTCTTCGACTTGAGCCCTCTCTCGCCCATCCCCCACTGTATCAAAGGCTCCTCCCGACGCATTCCTCTATTTCCAGGATCGATCGATACGACACGAAAGACTCGCCGATCCCGGCCCCGGGGGAGGCTCCCTCCGAGACCCAACCCCAGTCCGGCGCGACAGGCAGACGGCCCCCGCACGCGGTTTGTCTCGTTTGTCCCCTTTCCAGAGCTTCTCAGCATCCCTTGCGTTGTCCCATCCACTGAGTTATAGGTGGGCCGTTGTCTCGCCCTTTACGGGAGTAGATGCTCCCTCTCGACGTTCGATACACACGCATCGACCGGGAACTAGCCCGTCTCAGCCATGACCACGATACTCACTGTCATTCACGTCCTCGTCAGTTTTGCCCTCCTCGGCATCATTTTGCTTCAATCCGGGAAGGGCGAGGGGATTGGCGCCGGTCTAGGTGGAGCCTCGGCCGCGGCCCAGAACGTCTTCGGCGGGGGAGGAACCCAGAGCGCCCTCGCCAAAGGAACGGTCGTTCTAGCGGCGATCTTCATGTCGACGAGTATTTCGCTGGCCTATCTGTCGAGTGTGCCCAAGTCGGATCTCGACCTCGACGAAGGTGAAGGCCTTCAGAACACCCGCCGTGGTGAAAAAATCGCGGAGGGGACGGGTCCCGAACCGGGCTCGGACGAGTCGTCCTCCGATTCGGAGCAGGGCTCGTCGATGGATGCCCCTTCGAGTGACTCTCCGGACTCCACGGATTCGACAGAGGGGGGGACGACGAACTCGCCCGGGAGTTCTGGGGACAATACGGGATCGTCCGAAAGCCCGGGAGCCGAGAGTGGTTCGTCCGGAGATTCGATGAACAATTCCGGTTCGAATTCGAATGCCCCCTCTGGAGTCGACGATTCGGGTGAGTCGAACTCCAACTCCGAGAACTCGGGCGGTTCACAGTAACGCATCGTCACGGCCGGGAGGCGACGGTTCGAACGATTCACCTCCCTCGAGTCGACGATATGTCGTCGAGATGCATCTCTCTCTTGCTCTCACCGGCACGGTGTCGCCACGATGGTGCACCGCCGTTGAGCCTGCCCCCATCGCATCACTCGCGACATCCGAGTCGTGTTCGACGTTCCCACGAGAAACTTCGTCTAATTTCGATGGCAGTCACCTCACAGACACTTGGATCGATATGACCCGAGAGATACTCGAGACGATCGACGGTTACTGGGAACGCGAGGACCTCCCCGACGACGCCCCGGAGGTGCTCGATACTTTCCTCGACGGCCTTGAAGCCGGCGAGCTGCGTTCGGCCCGCCCCGAGGGCGACGACTGGGAGGTCGAGCGTTCCGTCAAACGAGGGATTCTGCTCGGCTTTCAGATCGGCCAAAATCGGGAGTTTCCCGATGTCGAGCCTTTCCAGTTCAGCGACCGCGAGACCTATCCTCCCCAGAAGCTTCCACTCAACGAGCGCAACATTCGCATCGTCCCCGGTGGCAGCGCGGTACGGCGCGGAGCGTACGTCGGGCCAAACGTCACCGTCATGCCCCCGGCCTACATCAATGTCGGCGCCTACGTCGACGATGGAACGATGGTCGATTCGCACGCCCTCGTCGGGAGCTGCGCGCAGATCGGCTCCGACGTCCACCTCTCGGCCGGCGCTCAAATCGGAGGTGTTCTCGAGCCCGTCGGCCAGCAACCCGTCATCGTCGAAGACGACGTCCTCGTCGGCGGCAACACCGGTCTCTACGAGGGAGTGCACGTCCGAGAGGGTGCCGTCATCGCGGCCGGAAGCATCCTGACCGCCAGCACGCCGGTCTACGACACCGTCCACGAGGAAGTGCTCGATACCGATGGCGAGGCGCCCATCGTGATTCCGCCCCGCGCCGTCGTCGTGCCCGGAAGTCGACCGGCCTCGAGCTCCTTCGCGGCCGAACACGACCTTCATCTCGACGCACTCCTCATCGTCAAATACCGCGACGAGAGTACCGAGGCACGGACAGCTCTCGAAGACGCCCTGCGTTGACATGCCTGACCACGCCCTATCGACGCGAGCCGAAGCAATCGAGCCAACACTCATCCGCGACTTTCGCTCGCGAGCTCGGCCCGACAGTCTGGATCTGGGGATCGGCCAGCCTGATCTCGAGATTCCCGAAACACTCCAGCGGGCTGCCTCCGAGGCGATCGCCTCGGGACGTGCCCCTTACAGCGACAACCTGGGACTCCCCGAAGCACGCCGGGCGATCGCCAACCATCACGACCTCGAGCCCGACAACGTCGCCGTCACCTGTGGCGTCCAAGAATCGCTGGCCGTCGCCATCCTGGGGCTGGTCGAGCCCGGCGATGAGGTTCTGGTGCCCGATCCGGGCTTTCCCGCCTACGCCAATCTCGTGCGGGCCGCCGGCGCTCGTCCCGTCTCCTATCGCCTCGATCCCGACGACCACTTCGCCCTCGATCCCGACGAGGTCCAGCAGCAGCTCTCCGAAGAGACGAGTGCCATCGTCTTCAACTCCCCGTCCAACCCCGCCGGCCGTATCCACGATCGATCGGCCCTCGTCGAGATCCTCGACCGGCTCGAAGGTCGAGATATCCAGTGGATCTCCGACGAGATCTATCGGGAATACCGCTATGACGGCATCGATTGTCCGTCCCCCGCCGACGTGGGCGCATCCGAGACGAGCGGGCTCCGCACTACCGGGCTCTCGAAGACGATGCACGTCATGGGATGGCGTATCGGATGGCTACTCGGGCCCGCCGACTGGATTCGAGGACTCAAACCTCTCCATCAACATCTAGTCACCTGCGCGCCCACGCCGGCCCAGCGAGCCGTTCCTCCGGCGCTCGAGCGATTCGACGAGCTCTTTGCCCCGACGCTCGAGACCTTTCAGGCGCGGCGCGATCTCGTCCTCGAGCGCATCCGCCAGCTTCCGGGCGTCTCGGCGGTTGCCCCCGATGGAGCGTTTTACGTTCTGCTCGACGTGCGCGATCACCTCGACGACGACGAGACGAGCGTCGAGCTGGGCCTCGATTTGCTGAAGACCCAAAACGTCGTCGTGGTCCCGGGTGAAGGGTTCGGCGAGAACGGTGAAGGGTTTCTGCGAGTCGCGTATACGGTGGAAGGCGACACTCTCCATGAAGCCTTCGATCGGCTGGGGACGTTCTTCGAGAACCGCGGATAGCTGGGACCTCCATCTCTGCTCGCTCTTCTCCGAGATACACCCCGCCTTAACGACCCTCCGGCGCACCCGCGTGCGCCGCCCGCCGCAGACCGGCCGATCGTTCGAGAGGGGCGTTGAAACCGCTCGAGGCAGCTCAACTCTGCGGCTCACTCCTTCCAGACCACCTGACAGCTCGCCGCTTCCCCCTCGTGTATGATCGTCGGCAGATTGAAGGGGGTTGTTGCATCGGAATCGTCCGAAGCTCCATCCCGCGGAGGGCGATCACCGTCCAACGCGTCGAATTGATCCGGTCCCTGCGATGAACTACAAGAAGCGGTCGATGGCACGGCGTCTCTCATCCTTCGAGCATCGTGGGTACCCCTGACAACAGCGGCCATTCCGAAGCGGATACGACGTGGGCATCGAGGTTCGACTGGACGTCGGTGCGTCCCTACCTGTTTTGGTTTCTCTTCGCCCTTCCAGGGTTCTACCACGTTCAGATCCTCGCCTACACATTTGCGGCGCGGTTTACGTACGGCTTCGATCTCGAGTGGATGGAAGGGGGCATGCTCGTCCACGCCTACCGCATCGCCAGCGGACTGCCCATCTACCAGGCCCCCTCGGTCGATTTTGTGCCATACCTCTACACGCCGCTCTATCCGGCGGTGCTGGCGCTGGTCAGTCCCATCGTCGAAGTGAGTTATCAGACGGGACGAGCCGTCTCGATTCTGTCGTTCGTCGTCATTGCTGCCCTGACGTTGGCAGCGGCGTGGCGCGAAGCATCCACCGATCGACGCCCCCCGGCGCTGGCGGCCGCCTGTCTGGCGGTCGGAGGGATGGCCTCGGTCTATCCGTGGACCGAGGGGTGGTACGACATCGCGCGTTCGGACACCATGCTCTGTGCCGTCGTCATCGCAGGGGCTTTCGGACTCCGCGAGACGCTCCGAGATGCATCTCGGACCGACGAGTGGCGGCGACTCGATGTGGCGGGATGGGCGGCTCTGCTCGCATCGGCCTTCTTCATCAAGCAGACCGGTATTTTCTTCGTGGCGGGCGGGGGCGCCGCCCTGCTGCTGCTCAACTGGCGAGCTCTCCCCGCTTACGTGATCGCGGCGGGCGTGGTCGGGCTCGGCGGAACATTGCTTCTCAGTTGGACGACCGACGGGTGGTTTTGGACGTACATCTTCGAGTATCATCAGCGCCATCCGACGTCGCCCGAACTCTTCTGGAAGGCATTCGGGGCGATCTGGAACCATCTTCCCGTGGTCGTGGTGATCGTCACGACGAGCTTCGTCGTGACGGTAGCCGTCAGGCTCTTTGGGCTCGACGATCACCGCTCGCTCGAGGCCACCATCTTCTGGGGCGTGATGACGCTGGCTGCGACACTGGCGGCCGCGACGGGACGGACCACTCGCTGGGCGGGGTTCAACGGGTACATGCCTCTGATTTTCATCGGTCATCTCACGATGGCAGTTGGCCTCGTCGGCATCGGGCGGTGTGCGCGACTCTGGCGCTCTTCGCTCGACTGGGTGATCACGACCGCCTGTCTGACGGTGCTCGGGATGCATCTCACTCGCCACACGTGGTCGCCCTCGACGTTCATCCCCTCCGAGAAAGATCGCAAGGCCGGAGCCAAACTTCTCGATCGCCTCCGTGACATCGACGGGGACCTCCTCACCCTCCCCTTTCCGTGGTACGCCCGGCTCGCCGGAAGCGATCCTCACCTGCATCGCATGGGGATTAAAGATACGACGCGACTATCACCGGCGCGTTGCAACGAAGGGGCCCGACGCGAGCGTCTGATCTGTCCCGCGCTTCCTCCGGAGGGACGCCAGGTGGCGGGGATGCCCGAGGCGCTCCGCGAGGCGCGCTTCGAGGCCGTGCTCCTGGGATACCAGGATCGTTTGCGGAACGAGATGCCGGATTACCGCCTGGTCGCCCGCTTCAACGCCGCCACGCTCCCCGGGCAGCCGACGGGATACGACGTGGGGCGACTCGGACTCTGGCGGCGCGAAACCCCTCGGGCCCTGCCGGCGCACGGAGAGATGATCTTCGACTTCGAATCCTCCGAACTCGAAGGATGGACACTCGAGGGGCGAGCGTGGGGCGACGGCCCGGTCACCTCGACGCTTCGGCGCCAGCAGCCGGTGGGCGGCTACGGGGGCGCACGCTTCATGAACTCTTATCACGGCGGCGATCCGAGTACGGGCACGGCCACGTCGCCCTCCTTCACGCTCGACAAACCCTATCTCCATCTTCGGGTCGGGGGCGGCGACAAACCCGACCGGGTGCGAGTCGAGCTTCGCAACATGTCGGGCGACGTGTTGCGCACGGCGACCGGTCCCCAATCGGAGATGATGCGCGAGGTCCGATGGGACATCCGACAGTGGCAAGGTCAGGAGGTACGACTCGTGCTGGTCGATCGCGACTCCGGGGGATGGGGCCATCTGACCGTCGACGACGTCTGGATGGGCGAGGAGTGAGTTCCACGCATGGATCGCAGGTCCCGTCGAGGGCCCAGTCTCTTCAGGTGTGCACTCCGAGTGCGGAGGTGACCTCGTGTCACGATGCATCTGGCCCGAGACGCACGACGCGGTACACCCGATAGCCGAGCCACGCCATGCCGGCGAGTTGTGCGATGGCGCCGAGCCCGATGCCCGCGCGAGCTACCATGATGAAGAGCCCCTCGACGAGGGAGGGAGCGCCCAACTCCCTGGAGCCGAGCCCCAGGACGGCACACACGATCGTCAACATCCAGCTCGAGACGACGCCCGAGACGAGCAGACATGACCGTTGATCGATGGAGCCATATCCTCGCGAGATGACGCGACAGGCGATCGCGGCTCCGATCGACCCCACGACGCCCGACAGAATCGCGCCGAGGCTCGTCGCCGCTCCGGGACCGAAGTCCGTGTCGGGGAGGAGGTAACTCTGATAGCCTAGGCGGAGGTAGCCGACGAAGCCGACCAGCCAGACGTAGCTGCTGGCGACAAAGGCGAGATGCCGCTGGCGCCACTGCGTCGGGGCGGCCCAGGCCCGACGCATCGCCTCTGGGGCCATCTGGTGGACCAACATCCGAGCCTCGAACAACAGCACGATCCCGGTGGCGATGAGGAGACCGGGATGGACGAAGAGGGTCAGCGATATGATATCGCTCGTCGGCAACATGCGCTCAGGTCTCGACGCCGATGGCGGCATCGAGCGTCTCGGCGAGGGCGTGGGCATGGGTCTCGACATCGCGTCGGTCGGGCCCCTCGACCATGATGCGGGCGACCGATTCGGTGCCCGAATAGCGAGCCAGGGTGCGTCCGCTGTCGCCGAGTGCCTCCTCGACCTTCTGGATGTGGTCCTGAAAGTCGTCGAGCCCCTCGAGCGGAGGCTTGTCGCGGACGTCGACGTTGACGAGCGTCTGGGGCAGGGGCGTCATCACCTCGGCCAACTCGCTCAGCGGCTCGCCTCGTCGCTTCATGATGGCGAGTACCTGGAGAGCGGCGATCATTCCGTCGCCCGTCGTCGTGTGGTCGAGGAAGATCAGGTGGCCCGATTGTTCGCCCCCGAGATTGTAGTCGTCCCTCCGCATGCGTTCGACGACGTAGCGATCGCCGACTCGGGTCCGCACGACATCGATACCGTGATCCTCGAGCGCCAGATCGAGGCCGAGGTTGCTCATGACCGTGGCGACGAGCGTATCGTTCTGAAGCTCTCCCTTTTCTTGGAGGTGGATGGCGCAGAGCGCCAGAATTTTGTCGCCATCGACGATTTTGCCGTGCTCATCGATCAGAATGACGCGGTCGGCGTCGCCATCGAGGCTCAAACCAATGTCGGCCCGCGTCTCCCGAACGCGCTCGACTGCCCGCTTGGGATGTGTACTACCACACTCTTCGTTGATGTTCGTGCCGTCGGGCTCGGTGCCGACCGTAAAGACTTCGGCGCCGAGCTCGCGCAAGACGGTGGGCGCGACGTCGTAGGCGGCGCCGTTGGCGCAGTCGACGACGACCCGCAGCCCCTCCAGGGTGAGATCCTCGGGAAAGGTGTTTTTGAGGAAGACAATGTAGCGCCCGGAGGCGTCCTCGATGCGCGCCGCCTTGCCGATGTGTTTGGAATCCGGCGAGGGCGGCGTCTCCGAGAGGACGAGCTCCTCGATCTGGGCCTCCTCCTCGTCGGGGAGCTTGAAGCCGTCGCCGCCGAAGATCTTGATCCCGTTGTCCTGGTAGGGATTGTGGCTCGCCGAGATCATGATGCCGGCGTCGGCCCGCATCCCGGTCGTCAGCGACGAGATCGCCGGCGTCGGCAGGGGGCCGACCAGCTGGACGTCGGCGCCCATGCTGGTGATGCCCGAGGCCAGCCCCGACTCGAACATGTAGCCCGACAGGCGCGTATCCTTGCCGATCAGGATGCGCGTCTGATGGTCGCGGGGTTGGTCCTGCTGGCCCCGATGTGAGAAGTGATAGGCGATCGCCTGCCCGAGCTGGACGGCGATCTCCGGGGTCATCGGATATTTGTTGGCGACGCCGCGTATCCCATCCGTTCCGAAAAGTTCGCGTTCCGTCATCGTCGTTCAACTCCTTCCAACAGCAAGTGGCGTGAATGCAACGAGGACGCAATATCACGCCCCCTAGCTGGCTCAAAGCGTACAGATCTCCTCGAGCGGGCATCCGGGGCAGTGCTCCTCGGAACGCTCGTGGATGCACGACTCCGAGATGCCCAGATGACAGATGGCGAAATCGTATTTGATCGGGTCCTCGGGGTCGAGCTGTCGGAGGGATTCGGTGACTTCGACGGCCATCTTGTGGTCGACCGTCTTGCGATCGACCAGTCCGATGTACCGACAGATACGACTCGTGTGGGTGTCGAGCGGCATCAGCAGATCGGCGGGCGAGAGGGCGTCCCAGAGTCCGAGATCGACGCCGTCGGGGCCGCGTCCCACCCACCGGAAAAACATGTGCATCCGCTTGCAGGCGCTTCCGTCGGCGGGATCCGACAGCAGATAGCTCAATCCTCGCTCGACTTCGTCGCGCAGACGACCCGCCCGGATGCGCTGGATGAAGACGCTCGCGCGCTCGGGGTGCGTGTCGGCATCGATCGTCGCGTAGGTCGCCTCGAGACTTCCGTGGCGTTCGAGCGCCTGGGCGATGCCGGCATAGAGGTCGAGGAGGTCGGGACCGCGCGTCATGCGGTAGACGAAATCCGACAGCGGTTCCTCGAGAGCGTCGGCGGGGTCGTGGCGGCGCAAAAACTCGGCCGGATGGTCCCCGAGGGGCTCGAGGGCGCGTCGGGCGGCC
>JAQCND010000009.1 GCA_028274765.1 Bradymonadaceae bacterium | reverse complement strand
CGGTCGTGGGTGACCATCAACAGGCCGCCCGTGCGGGTCTCCAGGTACCGTTCGAGCCACTCGATGGTCTCGACGTCGAGATGATTGGTCGGCTCGTCGAGCAACAGCAGATCCGAGGGACGAATCAGCGCCCGCGCCAGCGCCACGCGCCGCTTCTGGCCGCCCGACATGGCCGTCAGCGGCATCGCTTCGTCGGGAAGGCCGAGGCGCTCGAGGATGGATTCGGCCTCGCGTTCGATCGTCCAGGCGTCGGCCTTGTCGACCTCCTCCGAGAGGTCGGCGACGCGCTCGACGAGTTCCGAGTCGTCGGGGTGGGCCTCGAGCTCCATCGCCGCCCGCTCGTACTCGCGGAGCACCTCGAATTCGGGCGGCCCGTCGACGAGCACCTGTTCGAGGGCCGTCCGATCGTCGTGTAACTCGGGACGCTGGGCGAGGTATTCGAGCCGGAGGTTGCGCGCCGTGGTGAGCGACCCCGCGTCGGGATCTTCGGCGCCGGCCAGGATCTGGAGGAGCGTCGATTTGCCCGCTCCGTTGTGCCCGACCAGTCCAATGGCATCCTCGTCGTGGACCGTCAGATCGACGTCCTCGAAGAGGGTGCGCGTGTTGTAGGATTTCGAGAGACCTTCGGCGTCGAGCAGAACCATGGCGAGGCGAGCGGTCGTCGGAGACGAACGGACGTCGGCGAGCAACTGTCGATATAGGGGGAAGGTCCGCGACATCCAACCCGCCCCTCGCAGGTGGAATCGGGTACCACAGGACGATCGCATTAGAGGTATAAGCAACACATTGACGGTTCGACCGTCCGTCAGGTCGCCTCCATTCGCCCGCCAGGGAGTCGCTGAAGCCATCTGCCAGCAGGGATGCTCATTTCACAGAAATATAAAGGCGCTCCGAACCCATATCGAATCGATGCGTAAGGCCTAGTCCGGAGCGCCGGCTTCCAGCCGGCTCATATCTGGCGCTCCGAACCCATATCGAATCGATGCGTAAGGCCTGGTCCGGAGCGCCGGCTTCCAGCCGGCTCACATCCGTGATCGTTCCATCTTTATGCGATTATGCGATCGCCCTGTCGGCCACCACCCCCCAAATTGAAGCACACTGTCAGTTGTGCTAGACATCGCTCCGATGCATCACGCCGGGAACATGTTGTCTGATCCACGCATCCCGCGACTTCACATCCATGAACGACGAACTGGACGCTGACCTCGACGAGACGGAGCCGACCTGGGAGGGGTGGCGAGCCTTTTGGGAGACGCCCCTCGGGCTCGGCATCGCCTGTCTACTCGTCCTCGCCGCCTCGGGGACGCTGCTGTTCGGCCAACTGAGCGACCTCGGCATCTGGGAGCCCTGGGAGGCCGGAGACGTCCTGATTGCTCAGGAATACCAGGACCGTCCCGCTCCGCCGTCCGAATCCGAGCTCGGGCCCCGCGAGTCGTCCTACAACTGGGCCGTGCCGACCCGCGACCGCGAGCCGGTCGAGCGCTCCTTTCTCAAGACGTGGCTGATGGCTCAGGCCATCCCCCAGGAGGCCAACGAAGGGGATGCGTTCGAGGTCGGTCAGCTCGAATTCCTCGCTCGCCTTCCGATGGCCCTGGCCCTGTTGATCATCTCGATATCGGGGTTCTTCTGGATGCGTCGCCGCTTCGAGACGTGGCCGGCCCTGCTCTCGACGCTGGCCTTCGTGTCGACCCCCGCCATCTACATGGGCGCTCACCACGCGGCGACCGAGATGCTATTTGTCGCCACGACGACCGGCGCGATCTTTGCGTTCGTCGAGCTGATCTACGAGGAAGGACTCCTCCAGTATCTGTGGGGCGTCCTGTTCGGCCTCGGGCTGGGGCTGGCTTTCCTCGATCAGCGATTCCTGGGGCTCGCCGTGCCGCTGACGACCATCGTGGCCTTCGCGCTGACCCAGCTCCCCTTCGAGCGCGTCGCTCGAGCCGATGAACAACTCCAGGACGAACCCGTACTGGGCTGGCCTCAAATCGCCGGAAGCCTCGCGAGCTTCGCGGTCGCCGGTGGTGTCGTCGCATGGGCCGTTCTCCGAAGCTCGGGGGCCAGCAACGGGCAGTGGCTGCTGCCCCACCTCGAACAGATCGTCGCCGTCTCGGTCCCTGCACTCCTCTGGATCGCCGGGCTGGCGCTGGCTTGGCGCACGCGAGTGGTCCAGCGACTCCGGACTCCAGCCGCCTTGCTCGGATGGATCATTGCGGCCGCCTGTACCATCGGCTTGCTCGAGGCCTACGCCGACGCCAATCCCACGCTGCTCAAGCACGGTCGCATCGTCGGCGAGATTCCGGTGTTGACCTACGCACTCGAGAATCACGTCTTCGGCGAGGGCTTCCCGACCGGGCACATGCATGCAACGCTCTGGATTCGGGAACTCGGGTTCGCGATGATTCCCTGGGCCGTGCTCGCGCCCTTCGGTTTGGGCTATCTCGCCCGCTCGACACGACTTTCCGACGCCTCCGGCGCGCTTCGTGACGACATCCTCTCAGAGGAGGATGCCACCCGGCGCCTCCTGCTGGTCTGGGCGTTCGTCGGCGTCGCCGTCGTGGCCGCCGGCTCGCTCTACGGACATTTCTTCATCCCGAGTTACTTTCCGCTTCTGGCCGGCATCGGGCTGATGTTCTCGGACGAGGACTTTTGGCGATGGGCGCGCCGCGAGACCCTCCTTCCCTACTTCATGGGGTTTGTCGCCGTCGCGCTCGTCTTCATGTTGACTAAGGATCTGAGCCGATGGCCGGATCGGCTGATCGAGGTCTACATGATGTTTCAGAAGGACGTCGGCCTGCCGGATGCCTTTGGGTACGGGACAACCCTCGATGTGCTGAAATACAGTTGGATCGGGCTGTTGATCCTCTATTTCTTCGGGATGGCCTCGACCCTCGTCATCACGCTCGGCCACGTCCCGAAGTGGCCCGGCCGAGTGGCCGATGCGTTCGGGCAGGTGAAGTCCTCGATCTACGACGTCTACACGCGATGGCGGGGCGACGAGTCGTCGGCCCCCGACATGAGCTACGAGACGGTCCACGACGAGGGACGCTCGTCGGCCCGGCGCCGGGCGCTCGAAAAGGAGAAACTCCGCCAGGGAACGAGTCCGCTGGCGTGGCTGGTGCGCATCGTCGAGACCCCCCTTCCATTTGGCGCGCTCATTACGGGCGCGTTCGTGGCGACCGCCGGGCTCTTCTTGTTCGATGTGACACCGGAGCTGGGCAACCATCTCTCCCAGCGGGGCGTCTTCGAGACGTATACGCATCGCGCCGACGACGGCGAGATACTCTATCGCTATCGGGTCGACACCAAAGAGACGTCGGTCTATCTCCGCAACGTCGAGAGCATTCCGAGCACCAACGCGTTCGTGCGCCGCTACCAGCAGGACGAGCGTTTCTTCGCCGTCATCCCGCGCGAACAGCTTTCGACACTCAACAAACGTATTCGCGAGCGAATCGACCGGAGCGAACATCTCCCGGTGCTGGACGACCGTTCGAGCGAGCTTCTTCTGGTCAGCAACCAGATCGAGGAGGGCGAAGAGAACCACAATTTCATCGAAGACGCCATCGTCGAGGGCGATCCCGACATCCAGCACGAGGTCACTTTCCAGGGGCAGGGAGAGCCGCGTCATCCCGTCTTCGACGGGCGTCTCAAACTACTCGGTTACTCGCTCGATCGGGGGGGCGCACGACGAGCCAGTTCGGGTGAGCTTCCCGCCTACTCGTGGGGCGAGACGGCGACGCTGACGACGTACTTCGAGGTCGAGCGTTCCGTGGCGAGCGATCAGACGATCTTCCTGCATGTCGACCATCCCGGCAACCGCATTCACGGCGACCACGACCCCGTCGACGGCAGCTTCCCGACCAGCGACTGGCTGCCGGGCGACATCGTCAAGGACGTCCACGAGCTCAACATCGACAACTACGCCAGCACCGGCGTCTACACGATGTACTTCGGCCTCTACCAGGGCGGTGACCGCATGCAGGTGAAGCCAGCATCTGCCCACGACGGCGGCAACCGGATTCCGATGGGCGAGCTTCGAGTCGAAGGACTGTGACGGCTATACGAGCCACCCGGCCCGGCGGCGCTCGGAATCGTCGGCCCATGCCGTCCGGACCCGCGGCGGGCTGCGACAGACAGAGCTTCTCATCCCCGTCGAGGGACACCGCCTCGTCGCATGTGGAGGTTTCCGAGGTGGTCCACCGGCAGAGATACTCACGTCACGGGCGCACAGGGGCGCTCCGAACCGGGGCACGATAGAGACAGGAGCGCCGACGTCCTCACCATCTTTGGAGATGTGAGCTAGCTTTGAACGAAGAGATGGAGGCGACCGGAGCGCCGGCGTCCCCGCCAGCTCACCCGGCCGCCTCTCAATACTGGTCTCTCACTGACACTGACCGTCGAGGCACGACTGGCCGCTCGGACAGTCGCAGTCGGTCTCACAGGTCGCCGGGGATTGGTCGGGCGCCCGGCATCGACCCGTCTCGGCGTCACAGACTTGCTGCTCGGGACACTCTTGGTTGCAGCTACATAGCTCCACACAACTTCCATCTCGACACACTTCGTCACGAGCGCACTCGGCCGTCGTGCGACATGCCACCGACGGGTCGGGCTGACAGTAGTCGCGGTCGGCGCAGGCATACCCCGCCGCACAGTCGCCGTCGCCCCGGCAGCGCGGACGACAGCTCGCCTCCACACAGACCTCGTCGGAGGCGCAGTCCGGATTGCGGTAGCATTCGATGGGACGGCAGAGTCCCTCCCGACAGTACTCCCGAGAGCTGCAGTCGTCTCGAGACTGGCAGGTCGCTCGACAGGTCCCGTCGACACACATCGCCCCGTCGCCGCACTCGCGATTGAACGTACACTCCTGGTCGCCCCCGCGGTCGACACACGAGCCGTCGACGCAGATCTCGTTCGAGCGGCAGTCACTCCGGCTGACACATTCCGGCTCCGAGGGAGAGCGGCATTCGAACTGTTCGCAGACGTCCCGATCCTCGCACTCGGCATCCGAGGTGCATTCGGCGTCTTCGGGGGGGCGACACTCGTTGTCGACACAGCGCTCGGCCGACCGGCAGTCCTCGGAACTCACACATTCTTTGTCGGGCGGGATGGCGCCTCGGCACGTCCGGACGCCGTCATCGTCTGGAACGGGCAGGCACTGATCGGGCGTTTGCGGCGCGCCCTCGATATCGATGCACTCGTAGCCCCGCGGACAAGTTCGGTCGGAGTCGCAGGCGCGACTGCAGACACGACCGTCGTCCGCGCCGGGGAGGGCGATACAGCGAGCCTCGTCGCTTCGACAGTCGTAGGCATTCTGGCAGGATTGGCAGAGCCCGCCCGAGCCTTGCTGGTCGGGCGAGCGGGGCTGACAGCGGCCATCGATACAGACGCGCCCCGCTCGGCAGGCCGTATCGTCTCGACATGAGCGGCCCTCGTCGGCGTCGTCCTCATCACCGGGGTGACGTCGGTCGCGATCGCCGACGTCTCCACACGCATCGTACGTCTCGCACGTCTGTTCGGTCCAGCACTCCTCCCAGCATCGAGCCGGATTGCAGTAGGTCTCGCACTCTCGATGCTCGTAGCAGTGCTTGCCCTCGCGGCACGCCTCGGTTTCAGTGCGGTGTTCGTCGTGGGCCACCACGAGACAGCCCGACGCGAAACATGTCAGTGCGAACACAGCTAGGTAACGTGTCGTTCGATCGTACATGATGAGCTCCTCTCGACTCACGGTAGTCGTGTCGGTGGGGCGTCCCGTCGATCGCTCTGCGGGTCCCCCTCCCGTGCCGGTCTCCATCGTGAGAGACGAGAGGGGCTGGGTGATTATTCATCAGAGGAAGTGACGCACGGATGCGTCCCGCTCCCCCTCGGGCCCCCTCGTGTTGCGACGCGATGGGGCTTTTGAGAGGGTGAGAATGCTCACTCGTCGTTCTCCGCGCCCTCCTGTCAAAGAGGCCTTACAAGGAGAGATTCGAGTCGAGCTCATAAGTTATTGCGAGGCCGCACGCCTTCGATCGAGACGTTGACGCGAGATTGAACCATCTCCTATGATCTCGCCGTCATCGTTTCGTCTCCACGTCAGGCAAGCCACGTCCTACGTATTGACGACCACCCCATGTTGAACGAAGGGAGACCCACCATGATGAATCGGCGGTTTGCAACTTGTGTTATCGGGATCCTGAGTCTGCTGGCGCTACCAGCCTGCGGCGGCACGGACGGAGGAGGGGATGGAGACGGGTCCGGTGGGGGAGGAAGTGGAGGGAGCTCCGGATTCTCCACCGACCAGCAGCCCAATTTCCAGGCCCCCTCGACGCTCTCTTTCCCCAAGGTCAACATCGGGGAATCACTCACTCAGAAACTCCGCATTCGAAATACCGGTCAGGGCGCCCTCAACCTCCAGACCATCGAGCTCCAGGAGGAGGGCGACGACAAGCGCGAGGTGCGCATCCAGGGAGACGGCAATCAGACTGGCGTCATCCAGCCCGATGGCGAAAAAGTCATCGATATCCAGTATGCTCCGGTCAACCCGCTCGAAGACAACGCTCAAATCACCATCGAGAGCAACGACAGTGAAAGTCCCCATACGGTGGATCTGAACTTCCAGCCGCTCGAGCCGCGGCTCGGGGCCAAGCGCACCGTGCAGTTTCCCAGCGTTCGGCCCCTGCCCGACAGCAAATGCGACCGCACGACCGAAGTCGTCACCCTTCAAAACATCGGAGACTCACCACTCGCCGTCGAGCAGATCCAGTTCGGAAGCGACGAAAACTTCTGGGTCACCTACCCCGATCCGAACGGTAGCCCCGACGACAGTTCCAACGACGACTCCAATGCCAACAACGGCAATGGAGACAATAAAGGCAACGAGGGTGAGCTGAAATGTGACGATCAACATCCCAACGACCTGCGACCTCAGAATGGCACCTGGCCGGTCGACGGCATCGACGGGGAGCTGGCTCCTGGTGATACGATGGATGTCCGCGTTTGGTTCGAACCCGAAGATCGAAAGCCGGCCAAATCGACGCTCGAGATTCGATGGGTCGATACCCAAGAGAGCGGTGAAGGCAAATGGTTCGAGATCAATCTCGTCGCCAACGCCAACACGCCTTGCCTGAAGCTGGAACCGGAACGAGAGGTCAAATTCGGGCAGACGACGGTCGGCAAGGAGAGGCCGCAGCCGGTCAGCATCGAAAACTGCCGGCCGCGTACCAAACCGCTCGAAGTCAACGACATCAGTCTCACCGACGACGCCGACGGAGCCTTCAAAATCAAAGAAGACTCCCTGCCCGAAGAGCTCCAAGAAGATGGAGGGACGCTGACCATCGACGGCAATCAGGCGCGCACCTTCACGGTGATCTTCTCCCCTCGAGAGGCGAGCGACCAGAGCTACGACGGGGAACTGGTCGTCAAAAGCAACGATCCCGAGCGGAGCAATCAGAACGCCGGCGGGAAGACACTCGACTTGGTGGGAAGCGGTACGGACAACAAGTGTCCGACCGCCCGAGCTGGAGCTCGCGTCCAAGGCAACAATCAGTGGCGCCAAAAGATCACGACGCTTCCCCTCAAGACAGTGGAATTTCGGAGCTCGCAGAGCGAGGACCCGGACGGCGACGTCCAACGCTATGAGTGGACTATTCTCAAGCGCCCGGCCGATTCGACGCGTCCCCTCCGACCCGGCCCCAACGACCCCAATCCGACGCTGAAGCTGGACCTGGCGGGCGAATACAAAATCGAACTCGTCGTATACGATGACGAAGACGCCGCTAGCTGTGGCGAAGAGCGCGCTATCATCACGATTCAAGCCGTTCCCCAGGACGACATCCACGTCCAGCTCGTCTGGGATACGCCGAACGATCGCGACCAGACGGATAGCTTCGGAACGGACCTCGACCTCCACTACGTCCGGCCGACCGACTCCCCGACGCCAAACTGGAACGACGATGAAAGCGGCAACGACATCTTCTGGAAAAACCAGACGGCCGATTGGGGGCGGCCGGGTCCGGACGACAATCCCTCACTCGATATCGACGATACCAACGGCAAGGGGCCCGAGAACATCAATCACGACAACCCCAATCCAGAGAAGGATTACAAGGTCGGAGTTCACTACTACGAGGACCGAGGACTGGGGGCCAGCTATGCGACGGTTCGCATCTACCTCAAACAGGAGCTCCGCCAAGAGTTCGAGAGGTTCATGCCTCAGAAGGGTCTTTTCTGGTACGTCGCCGACATCGACTGGAAGGAAGAGGCCATCTATCCGCGTGACGACCTCCTCAATGGTTTTCCGACCCAGCAATGATGACTGCTGACGACGTCTCCATGCGCGTACGCGTCGGAGCGGAAGAGGCTCATTACGCCGGTGGCCTCGTCGATGGAGCTCACATGTTGAAGCTCTTCGGCGATGTCGCCACCGAATTGTTGATCCGTCGCGACGGTGACGAGGGCCTCTTCCGCTCGTACGACGAGGTTGATTTTCTCGCTCCCGTTCGAGCCGGTGACTTCATCGAAGTCGTCGGCGAGATCACGGAGGTCGGCAACACGAGCCGGACGATGAACTTCGAGGCCCGCAAGGTCATCGAACTCGACGCCGAGGCCGAGGCGGACTCGGCCGCACACGTGCTCGATGAGCCGGAAATCGTCTGCCGGGCACGCGGAACCTGTGTCGTTCCCGAAGAGCGCCAGTCGACCTGACCTCCAACTCCGGTGTGGAGGCTCTCTGCGATTGCGACTCGAGGCGTCTCATCGCTGCCATGCCGGTCCACCGCACACACTTTCCGGACCGTTGCGCTCGATGCTCGTCCCGGATATCGCTTCGCCTCTGACGACTTCACCCCCGAGCCCGTCCCCCCTCGACTCCCCCGCCCCGACGAGGCCGTGAGCCGATCCCCACTCATCATCACAGCGGCCGTCAACGGCGCTGAAACGCGCCGCGAACAGACGCCTTACGTTCCGTATACACCCGACGAGATCGCTGAAGAGACACGTCGCTGTCGCGAAGCCGGGGCGAGTATCGTCCACGTCCACGGCCGACGGCCCGACGGCACGCCCACTCAAGATCGGACGACCTTCCGACGCATCCTCGAGGCCATTCGCACCCGAACCGATATAATCGTCCAGTTTTCCACGGGCGGCTCGGTCGACATGGATCTCGACGAACGGATCGACGCGCTCGATCTCCAGCCCGACATGGCGACGCTCACCACGGGAACAGTCAATTTCGGAGAGGACGTTTTCCTCAATACGCTCCCGATGATCCGGGAGATCGCCGACCATCTCGACACGTATGACATTCCACCCGAAATTGAGATTTTCGACACGGGCATGATCGATACGACGATGCGACTGCTCGAGGACGGACATCTCGAGCATCCCCTCCACTTCGACTTCGTGCTCGGCGTGCCCGGCGGCATGGGGGCGCGACCGGAAGCGCTCGATTTTCTGACGTCGCTCGTCCCCGACAGCAGTACCTGGTCGGTCGCGGGCGTGGGCCCCCACGAATGGCCCATGGCTCGAGAGGCGCTCGAGCGGGGCGGACACGTCCGGGTGGGGCTCGAAGACAACATCTATCTGGAGAAAGGTGTGCTTGCGAGAGGGAGCTGGGAGCTGGTCGAGACCGTCGCCGACGAAGCCGACACGTTCGATCGTTCAGTTGCAACCCCCGAGGAGGCTGCCGAACTCCTCGAACTCGACAAATCATGACGCGGTGACTCGGTTGACTCGACGTCGACGACGTGCCGCGTCGTCCCCTCAGTGCCGTATCCTCCATGATCGATCACAGCTGGTTCGAGGACCTGAAGGAACGCATCGACGACGAAGGGGCCGATCTCTCCCCTCAACAGCTTCAAACGGTGCTCGAGTGCCTCGCCGATACGGTGAAAGCACGGCTCGCCGCGGGCGAGTCGATTGAGATTCCCGGCTGGGGACGTTTTGAAGCCCGAGAGCTGGAGGGACGACACGGGATGAATCCCAAACAGTCCGGCGGCCGGATCTGGATCGAATCTCAAAAGGTCGTCGAGTTCGAACCGGCCGCCTCCCTCCGCGAACGCCTCCCCGAGCGTTCCCCCTCGACTGGATAGTATTTCCCCCACCTCAGTCGAGATCACTTGGGGGCGAACGGTCGGGGTAGGGGCCGAAATCGGGCTCGTCGGGCGGATCCTGTTCGAGGCGCTCGAGTGACTCCTCGATGGCGGCTTCGAGCTGCAGATCGTCGTCGCCCTCCATCGATCCGGGCGGATCGTCGACGTCAATGTCGGGGTCGGTGCCATAATTTTCGAGCCCGAAGCCGACATCGTCGAACCACGAGGCGAACTCCGGTTGGGTCACGATACTTCCGTCGACCATCTGATGACGGGGCCAGATGCCGATAATCCCTCCCCAGGTGCGCTTGCCCATCAGCGGCCCCAGGTCCATCAACTTGAAGGCATGCGAGAAGATATCGCCGTCGCTTCCGGCAAATTCGTTGGTCAATGCCACCAGCGGGCCCTCCATCGCCCCCGACGGATAGGGCCGTGTCTGCCCCCATCGCTGCATGTCGTAGCCGATCTGGTCCCGGGCGAGCTTCTCGAGGATGAGCTGACTGACGTGGCCGCCCCCGTTGTATCGCACGTCGACGATCAGCCCCTCGCGGTCGCGTTCGGTCAGGAAGCTCCGGTGAAACTCCGAGAACCCGCGCGGTCCCATGTCGGGGATGTGGACGTAGCCGATGTCTCCGTCGCTCGCCTCATGGACGCGCTCGCGATTGTTGCGTACCCACTCGCGATAGCGGGCGCCGAACTCGGATCGAAGTAGCTCGACGGTGTGGGTCTCGACCTCGCCTCCCGGCTCGGCGATCGAGACTTCGACGGCCTCGCCGGCGCGGTGCACGAGGGATTGTTGGAGCGAATCGCCGCCATCGAGTTCACGACCGTTGACGGCCACGATGACGTCGCCCTCCTCGATCTGGAGGCCCGGTCGATCGAGCGGAGAACTCGCCCCACGCTCCCAGTGTTCGCCCTGGACGATGTGCTCGAGGCGGTAGCCTCCCGTGCCCTCATCGCCATTCCATTCCCAATTGACGTCCTCGTCCCAGGCGACGTCTGCGCCCAGAAAACCGGGATGGTATCGCGGCTTGTCCGGGTAGTCGCCCCCCATCTCGTAGGCGTGGCTGGTCCCCAGCTCGCCGTGCATCGTCCAGACGAGATCGGAGAACTCGTGGCGCGTCGAGACGCGATCGAGCTGTTCGCTGTAGCGATCCCAGATGGCGTCCCACTCAACTCCGGACATGTTCTCGCGCCAGAAGTGGTCGCGCATCAGACGCCACGCCTCGCGGAGCATCTGCTCCCACTCGCGGCGCGGATCGACGCTGACCCGGACGCGATCGAGGTCGATCCATCCGGTCTGACGACTGGGGCCGGCGCCGTTGTCTTGACGCTGAGCCGGTCCCTTCCGGGCGGTGGCATTGACGACGCGCAACCGCGAACCTGACTCGTAGATCATCGTGCTTCCGTCGGGTCCGAGCCGAAACGACGAGACGTTGCGGGCAAACGGCGAGGCCTCCTGTTTGTCGAGCGAGAATCGCTGGAGTGTGCCGTGGTTGGCGTCCGTGTCACTCCAGTCGCTCCCGAGGCTCCCCTCGATATCGTGGACCGTCCAGAAGACGTGGCTGTCGGTCGCCTCCAGACCGATGTACTCGGCTTCCTCGACGGGGAAGGTCTCGACGCGACGCTCGATCCCCTCGAAGTCGATCTCGAGTGCCTCGTCTTCGTCATCCTCGTCATCGCCGTCGTCACCATCCCCGTTGACGTCGTCGCTCGCATCGGCCTCGTCGGCATCGTCGTCGACTTCGGCGGCCCCTTCACCGTCTGCATCCTCCTCGCCCTCTTCGGCGTCTTCTTCAGCGTCGGGGGCTCCCGGCGGTCCATTTCCGGTGCCCTCCAGCGGACGAGGCTCCTCGAAGAACGGAGAGGGCTCGTCGTTTTGGAGCGTCACCACACAGGGTTTCATCGTGTGCGGGAAGCTGAGCTCGAAGAAGACCTGGTCGTAAACCGGATTGAACATCCGACACGACAGGAAGTACAGGTACCGTCCCTCGGGATCGAAGACCGGCGTGACGTCGCGGTAGTCTCCGCTCGTCACGGCATGGGTCTCGTCGGCCTCGAGGTCGGCGAGTCGGATCTCGGAGGTCGACCAGCTGTTGTAGTACTCGTAGGCGACGTAATCGCCGTCGGGCGACCAGTCGAGGCCGGAGATGCGGCGGTGGGGGCTGTGATCGAGGACGCGAATCTTGCGACTCTCGAGGTTCAGATGGAGCAGCTCTTGGCGATGATTGCTGAGGACGACCTCCTCCTGATCGGGGCCGATCTCGACCTCGATCGGCCGGCCCAGCTCCTCGAAGTCCTCGTCGTCGATCTCGAGGTCGACGACGTCGGGATCCTCTTCGCCACTCGTCGCATGGATCTCGAATTGCTCCTCGTCGCCGGGCACGTCCGAGATCGCCAGCAAGCGCTCGTCGTCGAGGTAGCGCGGAAGGCGGTAGCGCACGCCCTGCGATTCGCCGTTCTGGCGGACGGCCCCCTCCCAGAGTCCGAAGTTGAAGAGTTTTCCTCGGGTCGTGACGGCCATCGAATGGCCCTCGGGATGGAGGGCATACCCGTCGAGATAGTGCTGGGCGTCGACGAATTTGCGGCTCAACTGCGTCCGCGAAGAGCCGTACTCGACATCGATGCGCTCCGGCTCGCCGTCGTCGAGGTCGAGCCGATATAGATCGCCGCCTCGCGTGTAGACGACGGTCTCCCCGTCGGTGCGGGCAAATCGGAGATAAAACCCGGTGTGGTCGGTGTGGCGCGTCCAGTCGCTTCCGTCGGGGCGGATCGAATAGAGATTGGCGTAGCCCTCGGCGTCGGTCGTCAGGTAAATGCGGTCCCCGATCCAGAGCGGACGCACGAGACCGGCATCTTCGTCGGCCAAAAGCTGCGTCCAGTCGCCATCGCCCTCCTCGTCGATCCAGATGGTCCCGGCCCGTCCTCCTCGGTAGCGTTTCCATCGCGCCAGATCGTCGCCGTGGCGCCCGAGTACTCGTCCCTCGCCGTCGGGCTCGTGCGAAATCCACTGCGCCTGTCCGAACGGGAGACGATTCACCTCGCCGCCATCGGCCGGCACGGTGTAGAGCACCGTGCGCCCCCGAAACACCTCTCGGTAGTTCGACCGGAAGATGATACGCTCGCCTCCCGGTGTCCAGCCGACGACGCTCGATTGCGTACCGTTGAAAGTAAGCTGCTGCGGAGGACTCCCGTCGGCATCGATCACGAAGATCTCCGGCGTCCCCTCCTCGGTGGCCGTCAAGGCGACCTTCGAGCCGTCGGGCGAAAAGACCGGATGCGAAGCTTCGCCCTTGACGCTGGTCAATCGCCGAGCGCGTCCCCCCTCGAGCGGCACTTCCCAGAGGTCGTCTTCACTGACAAAGACTACACGGTCGTCGTGTACGGTCGGAAAGCGGTAATATCCGTCCATTTCGTTGCGTATCCTCGGTCGCATGTCGGTATCGTCGATGCGTGGGGCCAGTGGGCGAGCTCTCGCCTGGCTCACGGGACGCACGCATGCTCGAACGTGCTGCGAACCTTAAGGGACTCCCTCGAACCGATGTCAAGCGAGGTGCAACATAGCTCAATGTAGAGTATCACCCGGTCGACCGAACGAAAGCTCACACTCCCTCGTTCGTGCCACTCGATACGTCTTCCCTCCTGGAGATGGGCATTCGTGCGTCATCCGCCAGAGGCTCTGGATATGCCTTCAAACGACGAGGCGAGGAACCATAAAAAAAGCCGCCGGCCCCAGATGAACTCCGGTGACCGGCGGCGAGGTCGGTTCAGCTATGTTGGTGAGGAAACGACATTACGGTCGGCAGGCCGTCGTGCAATCCGTCGAGGGATTCGGACAACAGTAGCGTGTGGCCGGGCCGCCCCCCCCACACTTGTCGTTGTCGCAATCTGCGTCCTCACAGTCCGTCTGGCCGTCGTTGTCGTTGTCTTGGCCGTCTTCGCAGTCGACCTCGACACATTCTCCGTTCGAATTACAGGTCGAACCGGAGGGACATCCCGGACAGTCGCTATCCTGACAGTCGACGTTGCCGTCGTTGTCGTCATCCTGACCGTTGCGGCAGGCCGACTCGATACAGTCACCGCCCGAGCAGGTCGTGCCCTGCGGACAACTGCACTCCTGGTCTTGACAGTCGACGTTGCCGTCGAGGTCGTTGTCCTTGTCGTCGGTACAGGCCGTCTCCTGACAAGTTCGACTCTGACACGTGGCGCCCGAGCCCGTACCACAAGCGCGACCGTCGCAGTCGGCGTCGGCACAGTCGGTGTCGCCGTCGCAGTCGTTGTCCTTGGTGTCGTCACACGTCTCCTCGGGATTTTCGTAGTCGTTCGGCTCCGAACAACTTCCGCTCGAGGTGATCGTCTGATTCGAACAGACGCCGTCCGACGTGCTGCGGTAGTTGCACGAACATCCTTCGTCGACGGTGCCGTCGCAGTCGTTGTCCTTGCCGTCACAGGTTTCGTCACTCGGGGTCGTCTCGCTCTGGCAGTCGCCGAACGAGCCGTTCGTACACTTGCGGGTGCCCGACTCGCAGACGCCGGTGCCGGCGGTGCCGGACGGGCCGGTGTAGCAACTCTCGGTTTCACCATCCTGACAACTGCACCCTTCGTCGACAGTGCCGTCACAGTCGTTGTCCTTGCCGTCACACGAGGTCTCGTCGCTCTCGTAGTCGGCCGGCTCCTGACACTGACCACTCGACGGATCGATCGTCGAGTTGGTGCAGACACCGTCGCTCGAGCCCCGGTAGTTGCAGGGACAGCGCTCGTCGGTCACGCCGTCGCAATCGTTGTCGAGACTGTCACAGCTCGTCTCGTTGCTCTCGTAGTCACCGGGCGCCGTGCAGTTGCCGTTGTTGTTGATTTTCCCGTTCGAACAGACGCCAGTCGAGGTATTGTTGTAGTCGCACTGACAGCCCTCGTCGACGATGCTGTCGCAGTCGTTGTCCTTGCCGTCGCACGACTCGTCGCTCGGCGTCGTCTCATTCTGACAAGAGCCGAACGAACCGTTCGTGCACGTGCGAGTGCCCGACTCGCAGACGCCGGTGCCGGCGGTGCCGGAGGGGCCGGTGTAACAACTTTCGGTAGTGCCATCCTGACAACTGCACCCTTCGTCGACAGTGCCGTCGCAGTCATTGTCCTTGGCATCACAGGACGTCTCGTCCTGCTCGTAGCTGTTGGGTTCCTGACAGTTGCCAGAATTCGGATCGATCTTGGAGCCACCACAGACACCATCCGGGTTGCCATTGTAGGCGCACGGACAGCGCTCGTCGGTCACACCATCGCAGTCGTTGTCGAGTCCATCACAGCTCGTCTCCGACGAGGAGTAGTCCGAAGGAGGCTGACAGTTGCCCTTGTTGTTGATCGTGCCGCCGCCGTCGCAGACCCCAGTCGTCCTACCCTGGTAGTCACAGGAACATCCCTCGTCGACGACGCCGTCACAGTCGTCGTCTTTGCCGTTGCATGCCTCGTCGGCCTGAGGGGTCACCTCGTTTTGACACGAACCGAACGTTCCGTCCTGCTGACACGTCCGCGTGCCGGTCTCGCAGATGCCGACGCCTTCGGTGCCCGAGGGACCCGTGTAACACGTGTCGGTACTGCCGGGCGGTGAGCACGAACACTTCTCGTCGACGTCGCCGTCGCAGTCGTTGTCCTTGGCGTCGCAGAACTGATCGGTCTCGTCACGCGTGTAGTCGTCGGGCTCGACACACGTCCCCGTGTCGTCGAGAGTCGCCTGACCACAGACGCCTTCATCATCGCCGAGGTACTCACAGGGACATCCCTCGTCGATCGTCCCGTCACAGTCGTTGTCCTTGCCGTCGCAGGAGGTCTCGTCGCGCTCGTAGTCGCTGGGCGGCTCGCAGTTGCCGTCCTGATCGCTGATCGTCCCCTCGCTGCAGACGCCTTTGGTTCGGTTCAACGCGTTGCACGGACACCCCTCGTTGACGACGCCATCGCAATCGTTGTCTAGATCGTCCTCGCAGTTCGATTCCTCGGATTCATAACTGTCGGGCCGCTGACAGACGCCTTGGCCACCGTCGCGGATCGAGCCCCCGGCGTCGCCCGCGTCGCTGCCTTCGACGATCATGCTTCCGGCACAGACGCCCTCCTCGAGCCCCTTGTAGTTGCAGGTCCCCGACGGACCCACCTGGCCGTCGGCCATGGTATCGGCATCCGCCGTCGTGCCATCGCCAGTCGTCGTTCCGTCACCTTCGGTGCTCGTACCATCGCCATCGGTCTCGACGGTCGCATCCGAGGCATCGATGGCTTCGTCGACATCGGATTCTTCTTCAACATCCTCTTTTGATTACATCCCCCCCGGCATCGGCGGCCATGTCACCACCGTCGGCGGCGTCAGCTGAGTCGTCTGAAGGATTTGAGACCGAACCGGCTTCGGGGTCGTTGCAGGCGACACCGAGGAGACTTATCGAAGTGATCAGGGCGAGGCTGCATAAAAATGACCGGGGGCGTCGACGTATCACGTCGTACCTCTCGTCTGAGAGTCAAATCGAGGGCGAGCCCGATGGGCTAGCCGAACCAACCAACAGCTTAACAAGTCATGAGTTAAACTCAAAAAATTCGGGTCGACAGGTCGAACATCGCGCCTTCGGCATCAACAGCTCCCGAGGCGTCTCTCCCTCGGGAGCTACCCTATTCGAACCTTACGGTCCGCAGTTGGGATTGCAGTTGTTGTTGCCGGCACAGCAGTACTGGGTATTCCCCCCAGTCTGCTTGCAGACGTCGTTGTCGCAATCCGGGTCGGCGCAGTCGGTTTGGCCGTCACTGTCGTTGTCTCGACCGTCCCCGCAGTCGACCTCGATGCACTCGCCGCCCGCCCCACAGGTCGAGCCCGACGGACATCCCGGACAATCGCTGTCCTGGCAGTCGACGTCGCCGTCATTGTCGTTGTCGTCGCCGTCATTGCAGGCCTGCTCGGAACAACTTCCACTCTCGCAGGTCGCATTCGAGCCGGCTCCGGCGACACAGGTATCGCCGCTGCAGTCGCCATCGGCGCAGTCGACGTTGCCGTCGTTGTCGTCATCTGCTCCATTCGAGCAGTTCGATTCGACACACTGACCCGAACTGTTACAGGTCGAACCGGAGGGACATCCCGGACAGTCGCTATCCTGGCAGTCGGTATCACCGTCGTTGTCGTTGTCCTGACCGTCGCGGCAGGCCTGCTCGGTGCAGCTTCCATTTTCGCAGGTCGCATTCGAGCCGGCCCCGGAGACGCAGGTATCGCCGCTGCAGTCGCTGTCGGCACAGTCGACGTCGCTGTCGTTGTCGTCGTCGTTGCCGTTCGAGCAGTTGGTTTCGACGCATTCGCCCGAGCTGTTGCAGGTCGAGCCCGACGGACATCCCGGACAGTCGCTGTCCTGGCAGTCGGTGTCGCCGTCGTTGTCGTTGTCCTGGCCGTCTCGGCAGGCCTGCTCGGTGCAGCTTCCGTTCTCACAGGTTGCGTTCGAGCCGGCCCCGGAGACACAGGTGTCGCCGCTGCAGTCGCCGTCATCACAATCGGTACTGCCGTCGCCGTCGTCGTCGTTGGCGTTCGAGCAGTTGGTCTCGACACACTCGCCCGAACTGCTGCAGGTCGAACCCGACGGACAACTTGCACAATCGCTGTCCTGGCAGTCGATGTTGCCGTCGCCGTCGTCGTCGACGCCGTTCGAACAGTTCGATTCGACACAATCGCCCTGCATGCACATCGTGCCCGAGGGACAACTGCAGTCGCTGTCGGCACAGTCGACGTCGCCATCGAGATCGTTGTCGACGTCGTCGGTACACGATTGCTCGGCGCAGACACCGCCGGAGCAGGTCGCGCCCAACCCCGTGCCACACGTGGCACCATCGCAGTCACTATCGGCGCAGTCGGTATTGCCGTCGCAGTCGTTGTCCGAATCGTCGTTACAGGAGGACTCGGTCGACTCGTAGGCGGTCGGTTCCTGGCAGTTGCCGCCCGAATCGATCGTCTGGTCGGCACAGACGCCTGTCGACTTGCCCTGGTAGTCACACTGACAGCCCTCGTCGATGGCGCCGTCGCAGTCGTTGTCCTTGCCGTCACAGGTCGACTCGTCGCTCTCGTAGTCCGAGGGTTTCTGGCACTGCCCCGTCGATGCGTCGATGGTCGAATCATCACAGACACCGGTGCTGGTGTTGTTGTAGTCGCAGGGACAGTTTTCATCGGTGACGCCGTCGCAATCGTTGTCCTTGTCGTCGCAGACCGTCTCGTCGCTCGAGTAGCTCGCCGGGGCCTGGCAGTTACCGTTCGAATCGATCGTGCCGCTGGAGCAAACCCCGGTTGAGGTGCCGTCGTAATCGCACTGACAGCCCTCGTCGGTGGTGCCGTCGCAATCGTTGTCGAGGTTATCGCACTTCTCACTCTGGGGCGTCGTCTCATCCCGGCACGTCCCGAACGAACCGTTGTTACAGGTTTGGGTCCCGGACTCGCAGATCCCGGTGCCTTTCGTCCCGGACGGCCCCGTGTAACAGTCCTGCGTTTCGCCATCGACGCACCGACATCCCTCGTCGACGATGCCGTCGCAGTCGTTGTCTTTGCCGTCACAGGTCGATTCGTCGCTCTCGTAATCCGAGGGCTCCTGACACTGGCCGGACGACGGATCGATCGAGGCGTTGGTACAAACGCCACTGCTCTGGCCGTTGTAGTTGCAGGGACAATTCTCGTCGGTCACGCCGTCGCAGTCGTTGTCGCGCTGGTCGCAGGAGGTCTCGTTCGACGAATGGCTCGAGGGGGCCAAACAGTTGCCGTTCGGACCGATGAGACCGCGCGAGCACACCCCCTCCGTCGCCCCGTTGTAGTTGCAGGGACACCCTTCATCGGTGGTGCCGTCGCAGTCGTCGTCTCGACCGTTGCAGCTCTCGGGCCCGGGCGTCGTCTCGTCTTCGCAACTCCCAAACGATCCGTTCGTGCACGTGCGCTTCCCCTTTTTACAGATCCCCGTCCCCGCCGAACCAGCTGGTCCTGTATAGCACTCTTCAGTGAAACCATCCTGACAATTGCCGCATCCCTCGTCGACGGTGCCGTCGCAGTCGTTGTCCTTGCCGTCGCACGAGGTTTCGTCGCTCTCGTAGTCGATCGGTTCCGTGCAGTTGCCGTCGCTGTCGAGTTTGGCGTTGCCGCAGACTCCATCGGAATTGCTGTTGTAGTTGCACGAACACCCTTCGTCGACAGTGCCGTCGCAGTCGTTGTCGACGCCGTCGCAGCTCGATTCCGACGACGAGTAATCAGCCGGAGCCGTGCAGTTGCCGTTGTTGTCGAGCGTGCCCTCTGAGCAGACGCCCGTCGACGTCCCTTGATAGTCGCAGGCACATCCCTCGTCGACGACGCCATCGCAGTCGTTGTCCTTGCCGTCACAGATCTCCTGCTCGGGCGTCACGTCGTTTTCACAGGATCCAAATCGGTCGTTCTGGCATTTTTGGGTCCCCGACTCGCAAATACCAACACCCTTGGTGTTCGAGGGGCCGGTGTAACAATCCTGGTCGGAGGTACAGGTACATCCCTCGTCGACAGTGCCGTCACAGTCGTTGTCCTTGGCGTCACAGGTATTCTCATCGTCTTGGTAGTCCTCGGGGGCCTGGCACTCGCCCGAGAATTCGTTGATGGTCCCGTTGCTGCAGACTCCATTCGACTGGCTCTGGTAGTTACAGGAACATCCCTCGTCGACAACCCCGTCGCAATCATTGTCGAGGCCGTCGCACGAGGTCTCGTCGCGCTCGTAGTCACTGGAGGGTTCGCAGCTCCCGTCGCGGTCGCTGATGGACCCTTCGTTGCAGACGCCTTCGGTGCGGCCGAGGAAATCGCACTCGCATTCGTCGTCGACGTATCCGTCACAGTCGTTGTCTAGGCCGTCACACGTTGTTTCGTCGAATTCGTAGTTGGGAGGTTCATTGCAAACGTCGGCTTGAGGGTCGTATTGGCCGTTCGAACAAACCCCCTGCGTGGTCCCGTTGTAGTCACAAGTTTGAACCGACGAGCCGCCATCATCGGCATCAGAACTGGCGTCCGAGGTACCATCTGCTCCGGCGGCGCCTCCGGTATCTACCGAGGCGTTCCCTCCGTCCGATCGCGCATCACTGGTTCCGCCCGATCGAGTATCACTGGTTACGCCATTGGTATCTCCCCCGAGATCATCACCGTCTAGAGGAGGTCTCATGACGTCCCGATCGGCATCAGAGGTATCCCCTCCATCCGACACAGCATCCCCTCCCCCATCCCAAACAGCTCCCCCTTCGATATCGCCCGCCTCGACGTCCCCATCGTCTGCATCGACGACAGAAATGTCCCCTTCGACATCCCGAGCAGGGGGATCGTCGTCGCCATCCGGAGGAATGGGAATGGTCGTATCGAAGCCATCCGCATCCCCATCGGCTCCGCCATCCGAGATATCGGCGTCCGAAACGTCTCCGGACTCGAAATCGACATTTCTCGAGGTCGCATCGTTGCTACACCCGACGAATCCGGTAAAGCCGATGAGGCCGAGAACGACGAAACCGAGGTAACGAAAAGACAAGCGTCGCATTGAAATCCCAGGTGCAGCAGGTGTCAATATGTGCTCTCCGAAGGGGAGAGCTCTCATCTTCTGAGAGTGGGCGAGTCGATTTTGAGATCGAGGCCTCCCATGTCTGCCATATCTGCCCGAGAGTTAACTGGTCTCACGGGAATGACCTCGAGATAGCGCGACCTCGTCTCCGAGCTCGATGCCAGTGAACGAGAGCGTCGGAGAACGATTTGACCGTACCCTTCTCGATGAGGGTGTCGAAAAACTAAATGTTTGTATATGGCGGTTTTGAGACCGCACCCGTATAATGCCTGCAATTTATGTGCCGAATATAAAACTCGACAGAGTACGCCATCATTAGTTTGCTGCGTCCTCCTCAGCCCCCCGACAATTAATTTTATTATGTAAAAAAATTTGAGCTGAGCGATACTTGATTCGTGCACGCACCTGATACCTTTTCGTACGATTGCGAAAATATTTCATAGCTTATCCGCTCCTCATTGCGTAGTTGAGTCACTACAACCCATTCGGTACTCAGGTATGCGATGTCTGGAACAGGGATTCACCTGTATGATACTCGCAACCCTCCGTCTGCAATTCAATATCGGCATCTTTGGTGCAAGCCGAGTTAGGCGAGAATGGTACACGGACGAAGCGCCTTCGACTCGCGGTCCGGCTGTCTCCAACCGAGCCGGCGGGGCTCGTCTGCCGGCGGGACCTGCCGTCGAATGCCTCGAGCTCGCCTGGCGCTGACCATCGACCAGCGGTGCTCGCCTGCTCGCCCCCCCACAAAAAA
>JAQCND010000263.1 GCA_028274765.1 Bradymonadaceae bacterium | reverse complement strand
GGGGGAAGACGAGGCGAGTTCGTCTGGGCGAGGAGACGAGGAGGGGGGAGCGGTTTCGGAGGGGGGCGGCTCGTTCGTCTCGGCTCGCTGGGATTCGGGGGGAGGGGGCGCATCGGGGGACGATGACACGGTTTCGGGGGATGGAGACGATTCGGCTCCGCCTCCATCTGCTTCGACGGGGACGATATTGTCGGAAATATCGAGGAGCTCCTCGTCGTCTCCCTCCTCGGTCGTGTTCGAATGGCGTTCGGTGTGGGCCCGTTCGCGCTCGAGAGAATCGGTCGAAGGCGGCTCGCTCGCGTGAGACGTCGACTCGGCCTCGGAGGCTTCATCGATGAATTCGATGTCCTCGAGAGCATCTCTCCCATCGTCGGCTTCAGCCGTATCGGGGGGACGGTTGTCGGTCTGGGCTCGGGAGTGGCGTGGGGACGAGGACGACGCCCGGCTTCGGGGGGAGGCATCGACCTGAGACTGGGTCTGCTCGAGGAGTTTCTGGGCCTTCTGATTCGAGCCGTCGATCTCCAAGATGCGATTCCAGATACTGCGAGCCTGTTGGAGGCGCTCCGCCTCGTGATGCTGATGAGCCAATTTATGGAAGACGAGGACGGCCTTGTCGAGGCGATCGAGTTCGAGAAAGGTCTCGGCGAGAGGACGCAGGATGTCGATATCTCGAGGATCGTTGTGGAAGCAGATGTGGAGGTGCTTCAAAGCGTGCTTGTAGTCTCCGCGATCGAGATAGAGATCGATGATGTGTTTGCGAAGGTCGCGGTCGTCGGGATCGAAATAGAGGATGCGTTTGCTGACCTGCAGGAAATCATCGACCCGTCCCTCTTCGTCGAGCTTGTCGGCGGCGGCTCGGAACGTCTCGAGAGCTTCGTGCCGGCGGGACTGCTGAGCATAGGATTCGGCGAGTTGAATCTGAAGTCCCACGTCCTTTGGGTCGAGATCGACGAGGCGCTCGAGGACTTCGATGTAGTTCTCGTCGTCGCCGCCATCCTCGTAGTACTGCTTGGCTCGCTGGAAAGCCTCGACCGCATCGCGAAGACGATCGAGCCGATAGTACGCTTCGCCGACCTTGCGCTGGAGGTCGCCGTCGTCGGGCTGGATCTGGAGTCCCTGTTTATAGGCGGCGACGGCCTTCTGGTAGAAATCCTCGCGAGCATGCTTGTCGCCGACCTGCCGATAGGTATCGACGGCTTCGTCCTCGTGCCCGAGCCGATCGTGGAGATCGGCGATTTTCAGCAAACTCCGTAGATCACTGGCGTCGTCCTCGGCGAGCTTCTGATACTCACGTATGGCCTTCTGCCAGTTTTTGTTGCGGTAGTGTTTCTTCGCGGCGGAGCGAACTTTGCTTCGGTCAATTGCCACGGGAGAAACCTGCCAGCATGAGTGGAGGGAGACCGGATCCCGAGATTGTCATACGCCCTCATCAAACAATGTCTTCGGAGGCGATCGAGCCCCCCCCACGGTTCGCGCCACCCCCGGAAACGTGTAACGTCTCGCCCTCGGTCGACTCCGGGCTCGAGCGAGCGTCACTCGAAAGATCCCTCGGCCAAGATGGAGGGAGCTGTTCCGAAGGCATGAACTTGTCCGAGCCTGGCGGAGCCGGTGAGGTTGTCCTTCCGACGACGTGAACTTCGTTCGATCGAGGGCCCAGTCGAGACACGCATCTCGCGATAAATTAAATCATGGAGGCGGTATTTTCAACCCGACGGGGGAGGCCTCCAGCAGGATAATCGAACGAGCACACTTGATCGTGTTCGGCGGGAGGGCGGAAAGATGGGCATCGTGAGACGATGTCTCTCGTCGAACGTTTTCCGAACGAGGCATCGTACGGCATCCCTCTCGCTCATTCCTCCATGCATACGGTCCGGTCCGTCGAGACCGCTCGATGTTTTCACACGCGCTCGACGTATTCACCCGTTCGTGTGTCGATGCGAATCGTCTCACCGCGCTCGAGATACAGGGGCACGTCGACTTCCTTGCCCGTCTCCAGCGTCACTCGCTTCGTGCCCCCCTGGGCCGTATCCCCCTTGACGCCCGGAGGTGCCTCGACGATCTCGAGGTCCACGAAGGTCGGCAGCTCGACCTGAATCGGATCGCCCTCGTAGAAGAGAATTTCGACCTCCATGTTTTCTTTGAGAAGCTCGAGAATCTCTTCGACGGCGGATTCGTCAACACGCACCTGCTCGTAGCTCTCCTGATCCATGAAGACGTAGTGGTCGTCCTCGTTATAGAGGTACTCCATGGTTTTGGAGTCGAGCCGGGGGGTTTCGATCGTCTCACCGGAACGAAAGTTCTCCTGGAACGTCTTGCCCGTGATCAGGCTCTTGATCTCGGTCTTGACGTAGCCGACGCCCTTGCCCGGCTTGACGTGCTGACAGTCGACGACCACGTAGGGCTCGTCGTCGATTTCGATTTTGAGGTTCTTGTGAAAGTCCTGAGTCTCGACAGGCATGACGTGACCTCGTCAGTGTGTAGAGTGACTCATGCGCCGGCAATCGAGTGGCGCATGGTCGTATCAGAAGATGCGATGTAGCAGAGAGAGGGGAGAGCCCTCTTCGATGGGACGCCTCGAGTTCAGGGGTAGGGGGGAGGGCCCTCGAGACAGACTTACCGAATTTCGCGCTCAACGGAGGGTGCGACGAGACGAAGCATGTTCTGGCCGCGCTCGATGTCGGCCTCCGAGCCGAGAATCAACATCAACAGGTATTCGTCGGCCACGATTTGAGCCAGTGTCGTCACGTTGTCCATACTGACGGAGACGGCATTGAGACCGCCGAGGTCGTAGGCTTTGAGGCGCTCGAAATCGTCGAGCAAGTTGCTCAACTCGACGGCCACGTCCTCCATCTGGGAGAATCCATCCTCGAGCATGACGCGTTCGATCGGGATCCCGTCGAATCCGATTAGGAGACACCCCCTCGCCCCCTCGATGTTGTTGACGATGCGTGAGAGTTTGTCTTCGAACATGTGCGTCTCCATCGAGCTCGAGCTATTTAATCCGTTTCTTGACATACGTTGTTGGATATCTCGGGCGCGGGATCAAGTTCCTGCTCGTGTCGGGGCCGACCTCGTCGAGACGATACGCTCACTGGTGTTGTCGGCAGACGCGACGAGTGACGGGACGACGGGAGGCTCGACGCGCCCCGGTTGCCGGCGCCGTTCTCCTCACCAGTCCTCGTTGAGATAAGGGTTGTCCTGGAGCTCGCGACCGATGGTCGTCTCGGACATGTGACCGGGATAGACGCGCGTCTCGGCGGGGAGCTCGGCGAGTCGGGCCAGCGACTGTTTCATAGCCTCGCGGTCGGCGCCCGGAAGATCGATGCGACCGATACTTCGGCGAAAGAGAATATCACCGCTGAAGATCGCCTCTCGACTCTCGAAATAGAACCCGATGCCACCCGGACTGTGGCCCGGGAGATGGATGACCTCGGCCGTGTCGTCCCCCACGTCGACGGTCTCTCCCTCCTCGAGAAAGACATCTACATCCGGGAGGGGATCGACGGGCATTCCGAACATCTGGCCCTGTTGAGGCGCCGAGTCGTAGAGCGTCGACTCGTCGGGATGGAGGTAGATGGGGGCGTCGGTCGCCGCCTTCAGGTCGTTGAGCCCGGCCACGTGGTCGACGTGAGCGTGGGTCTGGAGGATTTTCGTCACCTCGAGATCATGGGCCTCGGCGGCTCGCTGCACGCCGGCTGTGTTGCCTCCCGCATCGATCATCGCAGCTTCGCCGGTCTCGACGCATCCGACCAGGTAGATGTTGGTCTGAGCGGGTCCCACTTGAAACGATTCGACGATGAAATCGTTTTCGTGCGTACTCATGGTGAATCTTCGTGTAGCGAGTCTCGAACTCCGATGATAGAGAATGTCGCTCATCCAAATGAGCGACGACCATCGACATGTCGTATGTCACAGTTCGGCGCAGTCGTGTAGTCCTCGCCGTCGGTTTGTCCCGTTCGACCGACGAGCGAGGTTCCCCGCGATCGTGGCTCCGGCGATCGGGCCGGTTGGGGGTGAAGATTCGGCGGATTATCTCGTTGAAAACATTGAGCTATTCCGTCTATCGATCGTCCTACGAACAGGATGTCGTGTGACGATGGGTTCGCATCCCGAACACATGTCCCTAGGAGGGGATGAAAACATTTGTACCCATCTCGACATCGGCATAAGATGAGTCGACACTTTGCGTCTCCGAGTTGTCGACTCATCCTCGGTCGCCCGGGTTCGAGCCGAGCACCACACGGATGGCTGTTCCGGGGGAATCGTGAGCTGATGACGTCGAGCGAGGAGCACCCGAGGTCGAGAGCCATCCCGATCGATTGTTCTATCACCTACGACGACCGACGCCACCGATGTCGAACGAGCCCAACATTATCGAGGTCGATCGCACCCCCAAAGCCGCTCGCTCGAGACGACGCCGAGAATCCGAGCCTCGAGCCGACCGCAAATACATCGCCGTCAGTGGGAACATCGGGAGCGGCAAAAGTTCACTCGTCGAATTTCTGTGTCAGCACTGGCAAATCAAGCCGTTCTTCGAGCCGAACGAGGAAAATCCGTACCTCAAAGATTTTTACGAGAACATGAGCCGGTGGAGTTTCCACAGTCAGATTCACTTTTTAACGGCCAAATTCAAGCTCCACCTCGAGCTCGATGCCGCATCCCAAGACGTCATCCAAGATCGCACCATCTGGGAGGACGCCGAGATTTTTGCCGAGAACCTGTATCGGCAGGGCCAGATGAGCGAGCGAGAATACGACACTTATCGACAGCTTTACGAGTCCATCAAATACCAGGTCCGTCCCCCCGATTTGATGCTCTACCTGCGATGTCCCGTCAGCACGGTGCGCAAGCGCATCGAGATGCGGGGCCGTCAGATGGAACAGGACATTCCCGAGGACTATCTCGATCGACTTCAACGTCTCTATGAAGACTGGATCGACGATTACGAGCTCTCTCCGGTCGTGATCGTGCCGACCGACGAGATCGACTACATTACCAACCTCGTCGACTGCCACGACCTCCTGACCACCATCGAGAAATACGTCTGAACGGATGTGCTTCTCTCCTCATCGATCATATAAAGGGGCCCCGACGGCGACGTCGGCAGGCCCCTTTCGAGATTGCAGGCTTCGTCGGGCTCTCAGTATTTCTCGAGGTAGGAGTCGAGCTCCCAGTCCGAGACGTAGGCTTTGTACTCGTTCCACTCCTGGCGCTTGGCCTGGATGTATTTGTCGGCGATGTGGTCGCCGAGCGCCTCCAGGATCACCTCGTCCTCTTCGAGCGCATCGATCGCCTCGTTGAGATTGGCCGGAAGCGTCTCGATGCCGTACTCTCGGCGCTTCTGTTCGTCGAACTCGTAGATGTTCTCACGGACGGGGGCGGGCGCCTCGAGGCCACGCTCGATGCCGTCGAGACCCGCCTGGAGCATGACGGCGAGGGCCAGATACGGATTGCACGACGGGTCGGGGGCGCGGAGTTCCATGCGAGCTCCCGCCGGGGTGCGAGAGGCCGGAATGCGCACGAGCGCCGATCGATTGACGTCGCTCCAGGCGATATAGATCGGAGCCTCGTAGCCCGGGACCAGTCGCTTGTAGGAGTTGACGGTGGGGTTGGTGACCGCCGAGATCGCGGGAGCGTGCTCGAGCAGGCCGGCGAGGAAGGCATGCGCTGTCTCGGAGAGGTCGAATTCGGCACGTCCATCGTAGAAGGCATTGTCGCCATCTTCGAAGAGCGACAGGTGGGTGTGCATGCCGCTGCCGTTGATCGCCTCGATCGGCTTGGGCATGAACGTCGCGTGTACGCCATTGTGCTCGGCGACGGCCCGGACGACATTGCGAAACGTGGCGATATTGTCGGCAGTTCGCAGCCCGTCGGCGTACTTGAAGTCGATCTCGTGCTGGCCTCGGGCGACTTCGTGGTGGCTGGCTTCGACCTCGAAGTCCATGTCCACGAGCGTGTGAATGATCTCGCGGCGAATATCCATCGCCAGATCTTTGGGAGCCATGTCGAAATAGCCCCCGGCATCGTGGGTCGTGGTCGTTGCGTGACCATCCTCGCCGCGTTGGAAGATGAAAAATTCCGGTTCCGGCCCGGCGTTGAAGCGATACCCCATCTCGTCGGCCCGATCCATGGCACGTCTCAGCACGTAACGCGGATCGCCCTCGAACGGTTCGCCGTCGGTGCCGGTCACGTCACAGATAAATCGGCCCACCCCTGCTCCATCCTCGTCCCGGCGCCAGGGCAGAGCGGCGAAGGTATCGAGATCCGGCACCAGGCGCATGTCACTCTCCTGGATACGGACAAAGCCCTCGATGCTGGACCCATCGAACCAGATCCCTTCCTCGAAGGCCTTCTCGAGTTGATTGGCTGGAATGGAGACGTTCTTGACAATCCCCAGGATATCGGTGAACTGGAGACGCACGAAGTCGATGTTCTCGTCGTGAATGCGCGCGATCACGTCGTCGGCGTTCGTCATATCAGTACCTATCATTATTGCGTTAGGCTGGATTGACACTCGACGTCGACATCACCTACGAGCCGGGTCCCCGTCCAGGATTCGCGCGGGCGACTGTCTCGGACCATCAGGCGAGTCATCCCCCGGGGTGAGCGTAAAGAGGGGGGGCAAAGGAGGTCAAACTCCGATGTGGACATCGACCTGTCCTCCCACGACATGCGATGAACATCGGAGGGATTGTGTTGTGAGTCGGGTCCGGAGACGGGGAGTTGTTGGGGGGGCTTTCGGCTCGGAAACTCATTCTGGATCCGAAGCAACGGGCTTATTCGGTCTTCTCTCCGCCGGGAATGGAGGCGAGGATTCGCAAGCGAGGTGACGTGTGGGGAGGGCTCAGTTCCGTGGGATCTCGACGACGCGTGGTTGGGAGCGCCGGCGGTCCCGCCGGCCGATCATCGAGTCGGTCGACCGCAGGCGTTGTGCTACGGCGTCTCCCACGGTATCCGAGCGGGCCCGTGACGTATGAGAACGAGACCGACGTTTGATGCGAGAATACGAGTCAACTAACATGTCTTCGGCTAGGGAAGATGGTCCGGATTGTCTGGGGCGACCATCGACAGTCTATTTGGGGGGCGGACCGGGAACTCAATACCATGAGCTCCGTCCTCTCTGTCATTCGCGCCTCCATCGCATTTGATCTCAAAGGTATGTTCATGAGGTGGCACACACTCACTCTCTGTTTGGCGACGCTCGCGTTTGCATCGACGCCAGCCTGTTCTAACGATGACGGGTCCGATAGCTCGACATCGTCCGGAGGGGACGTAACCGGAGGTGATGTGGTCGAAGAAGATGGAGTCGGGCAGGATGCCGGCGTCGAGGACGTCGCCCCGTCTTCTGATGCTGATTCGTCAGCCCCCGACGACCTGGATGCCGACGCTGCTCAATCGACCGACACCGCTCCGGAGACGGGCCCGTCGGGAGGGGATGTCGATCTCGCCGATGCCGATCGTAGGCCGGACGGGTCGGGCGACGCCGGCGAGTCCTGTCCGGATTCGGACAACGACGGCCTCGACGACTGTGAAGAGCGCCAGTTTGGCTCGGATCCGAACACAAAAGATACCGACAGCGACGGACTCGACGACCAAGAAGAAAGACAGCTCGGTACCGATCCGCGCGACGGGGACACCGACGACGACGGACTCAGCGACTTCGAAGAGCTGCAAAAACAGACCGATCCGACCGAAGCCGACACCGACGGCGACGGGGCCGACGACCGCGAGGAGCTCGAACACGGCCTCGACCCCAACGACCCCGACACCTACGACGACGGCACTCTCGACGGCAACCGCTGGCGACTCGAGGCCTGCAACAATCCGGAGGCCGAGTCGGTCAACTTCTACGAGGGAGCAGCCGGCGACTGGACGCTGGCGTTGCGCCCGTCGTTCGACAACTACCGCGACAGCGACACCCAGCAGAGTGGTCAATCCGGCAACGACTTGACCATCAACGGTGTCTCTCCGCCGGTGGCCGCGGCCGTCTACGGCGATCCCGCCAACGAAGTGGCCGGGTTCTTGCTGTCGAAGGAGGCCGAAAGCTCGCTGTCGACGCCCAGCGATGCGCTCGCCAGGCGAGTTCGCGACCAGAAGATTTCGAAAGTCGGGAGCATCGAGCAGCCGACGACGGGCGGGAACTTCGATACTCACGATGGTCATCGGGCGGCGATCGGGGAGTATCGCATTCAGGTGCCGCAGTCGAAGTCGACGCGCAAGGTGCGAGACGAGTTGATGTTCGCGATGGCCGAGGGGAGTTTCCAGCGCCAAGACGTCCAGGGGCTGCCCGATTCGGTGGGGACTCAGTATCAGACGTTCCAAGTG
>JAQCND010000257.1 GCA_028274765.1 Bradymonadaceae bacterium | reverse complement strand
GCCTCGGGCGTCAGTACGCGAACCTCGGCTCGTTCGAAACCTTCGGGTCGTTCGTTGTCGGAGTCGCGATGGAGTCGACCGATGCGCTGGAGAAGGACGTCGATTGGACAGAGGTCGGTCAGAAGTAAATCACTGTCGATATCCAGACTTTGCTCGACTGTCTGTGTGGCAATACAGACGTTTCCTTCGACCGAGCTCCGTTCGCCGAAAGTGGTCTCGACCGCCTCATCCAGCAGTTTTCGGTCGCCGGGAGCAAATCTCGAGTGATGTGGAGCCGGCACGTCGTGGACGCCGAACAGCAAGTCGGGGTCGTCGGCCAACGATTCGAGCGCGCGCTGTGTCTCGATGCAGTCCCCAACCGTGTTGCGAATGACGAGCACACGAGCTCCGCCGCGAGCCGCCTCGAGCGCCGATCGAGCGATGGCCTCCGGCTGTCCGGCAACCGGAACTGGCGAGACATCGACCTTTTTGGAGTAGTCGCTCGATTCGGCGGGCTCGGGGTCGGGCTCATTGCGTTCCGCCGAGACGTGCGTCACGAGCGGATACTCCTCCTCACGAGCCTCCTCGAGAGGGGGCACGTCATCGGTATCGCCGGTAGTGAATCGGGTGCGAGCCCGGCTTCCGAGGGTCGCCGACATCAGCAGAGCGTGTCCGCCGGCATCGAGGTGGTGATCGAGGATCTCCTCTAGGAGGCGTTCCATGTAGACGTCGGATGCATGGACCTCGTCGACGACGAGAAGATGCCGAAGTAGCGCGCTGTTGCGGAGATGGGCGTGTTTGACGCGGAGCGTCGAGAGGAACACCTGGTCGATCGTTCCCACGACGACGGTACCGGCGAGGTATCGCTTGCTGTGTTCAGCCGCCCAGCGGCGCTTCTTTTCATCCTCGTCTGGGTCGTCGTCCCAGCGCACCCGGAAATCCGGTAGACGGGTCGCTTTCGTGTCGTCGGCCTTGATGTATCCGGGAAGGGCCTGCACGACGGGGGGACGATTGTCTTCGTCGGGGAAAGCGCGGCGAACTGCCCGGCATACGCGATCGTGGATTTGCTTCGCCGCGGCGCGAGTCGGAAGGGCGAAGTAAAGTCCATCGACGGCTCCCTTTCGAAAGAGTCGGGCGAACCGTCCCAGCGCGGCTTCGGTTTTCCCCGAACCGGTATCCGACTCGAGGATGGTCAGACTTCCCTCGTCGTGGATGGGACGATCGATACAGGTGCGCTGAATTGGATACGGAGAGCCGTACTCCGAAATGGCGCTGAAATCGGAAACGCTCCGGTCGAGTTGAACTCGAGTCGGTTCGACGTCGAATCCCAGAGCCTGCAGAGCCTCTCGAGCACAATGACGACGCGGATGAAGGTCAGTGTCGTCTGGATCGCTGAACTCGAAGAAGGTGTCGTCGGACGCGATCCAGTCGGCTAGAGTCAGAACACCGTTGTAAGCGTGCTGAAGGGAGTTCGGCCCATCGAACGAGGAGTCATCCGTCTCGAATGCTCGAGGAAACCATTCCTCGACGGCGTCTCGAAGCCGGGTCATCTCCGCAAGGGGATCGCGGTAGTCGTTCGGCTTCCACAACTCTCGTTTAAATCTCGATTGAGGGGTAACGGGGCGACCGTGGTGTCCAAAGGTCGCCATGAGCATGTCGAACAAGGGTTTTCGTCGTCCTCCGAACCATGGGAGCATAGAAGGAGTTCGGAGAGATTGGCCGAAGATGCGTTGCTTCGCTTCTGGCTCCGCATCCATGACGTCGAGCAGTGGACTTACGTGTCCTGCATAAACGGTTCCTTCTCTTCGTGCCCTGTTTTGAAACCCTTGATTCACCTTCCCCGCGTCGTGGAGGGCGGCGAGGACGCTCAGGCGGGCGATCTGGACGTCGGTCAATTGGTTCTGATCGAAGAGGTGGCCGAGGCGGCGGCGCAGGATGGTGTGTGTCAGCAGAGCTTCGGTGGTGGCGGCGACGTCGGCGGAGTGGGCCAGGAGAGGATGCCAGGCCTGGATGTCTCCGTCGTCGTCGCGTTCGAGCTTGGCCCAGAAGTCAGTGGGTTCTCCCTCCATACATCGTACCTCGTCGAGTGGTCGCCGGGGACATCCCCCTGCTATATATTTACGTCACACTCGGCAGTGTAAGGGACTCGACCTACTCTGTCATATCCATGTTGGACATGCTCGGAGATTGGACATCGGGGAGTTGAATTAGGATGGACGTCCCTCGGCATGCTCGTCCTCAGAGACGGAGTTTCTGGACTCCGGCATCCCCCAGTGTTTCGAGGTCAAACCGCTCGATCATCGCGTCGAAGACGTCGCCGACGAGTCGGGCATCGGGGACGGCTTCATGGAGGTCGTCGGGCACCTCGAGGTCGAGCGCCTCGGCGACTGTCGCGAGCCGACGATCGTCGAATGCCTCCATATCCATACAATCGCGAGCGATCCCGAGCGTATCGATGTAGATGCAATCGATGCCAGATTCGTCGAGGCGATCGGCTTCGGCGGCGATGAATCCGAGGTCGAACGAGAGGTTGTGCCCTATCACGACCCCCTCGCCCAGGCATTCGTCCAATCGCCGAATTTGTTCGACCGAGAGACCGGGGTTATCGTCCGGTAGGTGCCAGACGACTCGCGCGCCGCCTCGATCGAGCACGGCGACATCCGTCATGCGGTGGCCCTGATCGGGATGGAGCCCCGTCGTCTCGAGGTCGAGATACAGACAGGGCGTCCCCGATATCGGGGTATCGTGCCGCCATTGAGAGGTATGACCGAAGTCGGGGTGATGTATCGACATCGCGAGCTTTTAGTCGTAGGGATGGATGGGATTCATGCTCGGTCGGGACTTTTCCAGCAAACGCGGGTATTTTCCAACTACCATCGAGAGAGCCGAGGCGCCACCCTTTTCGAGCCGACGGCGTGCTACGTTCACCACACCGCTCGCCCACCGAATTGTCGACGCAAGCCGGCTGGAAGCCGGCGCTCCGAGGGACATTCGTGCGCCTCGATGAGTCGTGCTTCGCCTGCCCACCGAATTGCTCGGCGACGCAAGCCGGCTGGAAGCCCACTTCGTAGACGTATCAAGGCGCTCCGAGGGACGTTCGTGCGCCTCGACGATTCGTGCTTCGCCTGCCCACCGAATTGCTCGGCGACGCAATCCGGCTGGAAGCCCACTTCGTAGACGTATCAAAGCGCTCTGAGGGACGTTCGTGCGCCTCGACGATTCGTGCTTCGCTCGCCCACCGAATTGCTCGGCGACGCAAGCCGGCTGGAAGCCGGCGCTCCGAGGGATGTTCGTGCGCCTCGACGATTCGTGCTTCGCCCGCCCACCGGATTGCTCGCCGACACAAGCCGGCTGGAAGCCCACTTCGTAGACGTATCAAGGCGCTCCGAGGGACGTTCGTGCGCCTCGATGATTCGTGCTTCGCCCGCCCACCGGATTGCTCGCCGACACAAGCCGGCTCACGACTTCGTCGCATCAAGGAAACCGGCGCTCCGATTGTCCGTCTGACTTTTCGAGCTGTGAATCGTCGGAGGTCCCCGTTTTACGCTCGTAAAACGGATTTTGACGCCTCGAATCGTGTTTTACGCTCGTAAAACGGGGTGAGAGGGCCGAGATGCGTGTTTTTCACTCAGCAAACACAATGTTCGGCCTTCTGGAGCCACGATGTTGTTGGAAAAACGCGTCTCGACGCCGTCGAGACATGTTTTACGATCGACACTTTGGGTTCCCCTCGGGGGTCGACGCTCTTTTACAATCGAAAATCGTGTCTCGCTCGCCTCGCATCGTGTGTTACGTTCGTAAATTGGGGGTCGTGGCGGAGAGGACGGTCGTTTTACGCATGTAAAAGACGTCTCGACGCCTTCGCATCGTGTTTTCATGGCGGAACAAGACGTATCGAAGCGTTCGAGAGACGCGTGTTCGACGCCAACGTCCGAACAGAAGCCGTCGGATCGCGATGTACGGATGTAACTTCGTCTGTTTCGGTCCGCGAACGACGATTTTCGAGCTCAAATCGACGTGCCTCCGGCCGATCGAGCCGTTTTACACATGTAAAAGCCGCGGGGAGCCCCTGGGATCGTGCGTTCAGGGGGGGAGCGGGCGAGTTCCCCCGGCGAGACGTCGTCGATACGAGCGTCAAACGGGTGATCGAACCTTTCGATCGTCGTTGTGCGGCTTCCCATGCCGCGATCATCCGATGCGAACGCGTTCGCTCGAGTCAACGTCTCGTGTGCAACCGCTTTCGAAAACGATGTGACGACGTTGCGTCGCGTTCCCACCCGATGGGATCGACTTTTTCGAGCTCGGAGGGGCCTTCCCAACGGGAGAGATGTCGTCGATACGAGCGTCAAACGGGCGATCGAGCCCTTCGATCGTCTTTGTGCGGCAGCGGCGTGCGTGTTCGACCGGTGTGAGGCGAGTGATTTGGTCTCGTCTCGGGCGATCGAGGGGGACGAAGGCGAGGGTGAGCCATCTTCTCGTCGGGGTGATCGACGTGCTTGACTCGTCGGGCTCGACTCGACGACGGAATCGGGGGGAGTACGGTACGGCGATGTGTCCTTTCGCCCTCTCCGGCGTCGAGCCATCGCGGACGAGATGTCGGCTCACGACTTCGTCGCATAAAGACAGCCGACGCCCCCTTGATACGGGGTCCGAGCGGCGACCGAGGAGCGGCGCGCCCGACTCACTTTGGCCCCTCTTTATGACTCGACTTTACGCTCGAAGCGGAGACTGCTCCGGAGCAAGCCGGTGAAGACGCTCACTTCCCGAAAGAATGCGGGTGTGCTTCGAGGCCTCCCGTCGTGATGCTCTCCAGGGGCATGCTCGGCTCGCCCATCGGATGGGCGGGCTGGACAGGTCGACGACTATCGAGGGAGGCAGCCGCGGCTGGAGGGAGCGTCAGGGCGAGCTTGGGCTCAGGAGATGGGCTCGATACCATCGTGTTGCGGGCCGTCCTCGAGAGCGCCGTCACGTGGTGACAAAGGCTGACGTTCAAGCGTATGGGTCGACACACTCGAGGTGGTCGACTGGGCTCATGGGCGACGAGGCGCTCAGTATTTTTCATCACCGCTGGCGGCGCTGGCTCGTGTCTCGAGGGGATGGGGCTCGTCTGCAAACCGGATTGTTGTGATATGCTTCCCCTGGGCGAGCCCAGAGGCTGGGAAAAGGTATTGGGATCCGGGCGGGACAAGCCCCGCCCTCACGAAAGGGGAGGGGATGTATCGATCCTCTTCAACCATCCTCCCCGCTTTCAGGAAAGGGGAGAGGATGATGTCGGTCCGGGGGGATGGACGACATAACTCCACCATCCGTTGTCCCCGGGGCGAGCCCAGGAGCTGGGAAAGGGTATGAAGATCCGGGCGGGCCGATGGTCATTCAATAAATGATCGAGTGACGCTAGTTGTGGGCGCGCGCCGACCCACCAAGGCTGGCGGGGGGCGCAGGCAGCCGGGGCGCGCAAAAAAAAAAAAAATAAAATAGCTGCAACCGAGGGGGGAAACCA
>JAQCND010000250.1 GCA_028274765.1 Bradymonadaceae bacterium | reverse complement strand
CCTCTGGAGCTCGCTGGTCAAGCAGACCCTCCAGCGCAAGCGTCCGAACTTCAGCGAGAGCTACTACGGTTATCGCAACTTCAGCGAACTCCTCGAAGATGCCGAAGAACGCGGATTGCTCGAATTGCAGACTGACGAGGAGTCCGGTGGGTACATCGTCCGCGGATTTGGCCCCAAAGCTTAGATAAGCCCCATGGAGACGTATCTCTCCCTGCTCGAAGAAGCCCTCCACGACGGCACCGAGAAGCCGGATCGGACCGGCACGGGCACTCGGAGCCTCTTCGGCCGTCAGATGCGCTTCGATCTCCGAGCGGGACTTCCCGTGGTCACCACTCGGGAGATTCATCTCCGCTCGGTGATCGGCGAAATGCTGTGGTTCCTGAGGGGCGACACGACCCTCGACTATCTCCACGAACACGAGATCTCGATCTGGGACGAGTGGGCCGACGAGGACGGCGATCTGGGTCCGGTGTACGGGGCTCAGTGGCGATCGTGGCCCACACCCGAGGGGGGCGAGATCGATCAGCTCAAACAGGTGATTGAACGTCTCCAGACCCATCCGCACTCGCGCCGCCATCTGGTGAGCGCCTGGAACGTCGCCGAGCTCGACGAGATGGCTCTGCCTCCCTGCCACGTCCTCTTCCAGTTCTACGTGGCCGAAGGTCGACTGAGCTGCCAGCTCTATCAGCGAAGTGCCGACATCTTTCTGGGACTTCCCTTCAACATCACGTCGTATGCCATCCTCACGTCCATGATCGCACATGTGGCGGGACTGGAACCCGGCGAATTTGTCCACACGCTCGGCGATGCCCATCTCTACCAGAACCACCTCGATCAGACCCGACGACAGCTCGACCGCGAGCCCTACGAACGCCCCGAACTCGAGCTCGCCGAGGATGTCGAGTGTATCGATGACTTCGAGCTCGAGGACGTCGAGGTCCTGGGCTATCGGTCCCACTCCCCCATCGAGGCTCCCGTGGCCGTCTAGGGGGTATTGTTGTCCCTTCCTCCATCGTGACAACTGAACGACCCTCTCAGTGAGCCTCGGATGATTCGAGGATGTCCGAGGCGATCTCGGCGTCGAGGTTCGTGTCCCGTCGATCCTGCAACGGCAGCTCGGGCGTTCCAGAGACCCGAGCCGTGAGCCGCCAGCCCTCCACGGCCCCCTCCTCGAAGAGCATTGACACCGTGCGATAAAACGTCAGGCGTCGCTCGTAGACGTCACGACCGTAGAGTCGGCTCCAGTGCTCTCGACGTTCGCGAAATCGCTGCCATCGAAGCCGAGTCCATTCGGTCCAGGGCATCGTGAGCTCGCACGAGACGACGTCCTCGAAGCCCGCCTCTCGAAACAGGCCGATCATCCCCTCCTTCGTGGGGAGATCAGGGGCATGGAGGACGTCGCACAGCGTGTCGCGATAGTCATCACCCTGCTCACCCAGCGCGAACACTTCGGCCGCGATCGTACCTCCAGGTCGGAGCGAGCGTCGACAGTTGGCGAGTGCCCCGAGCCGATCGTCGAGATGAAGCAGGACCAACCAGAACAGGGCGTGGTCGTAGTGCGACGGCTCCAGTTCGAGCTCGGTGATGTCGCCCGTCTCGAACTGGACGCGCTCGGCGAGGCCCGTGCGCTCGGTCAACTTGCAAGCCGTTTCGACGAGATCCGACCGACTGTCGATGCCCTGTACGCGACATCCCGTCCGTTCGGCCAGGTACCGGGCGGGCCCGCCGATGCCACTCCCGACGTCGAGCACGCGACGTCTCGGGTCGAGATCGAGAATGGTTGCCACTTCGTCGCACGCTGCCGTGCCGTAGTAATGATACTGATCGAGATGGCCGAGGTCGGTTAACTGCTCGACGTCGAGCGGCCCCTCCTCGAGACCGCGATAGCGAAGAGCTCGGCGTATGCCTCGAACTCGCCAGCCATACATACAATCGTCATCATCACTCATCTCAGCTCTCTTTCGTTGCGGTACATGTTGTCAGAGACGTGCCGAAGTCAGTGTCTCCACAAGACGAGGCTCGTTTCAACCTGTGCCATCCATCGATACGAGCCGTTTAGGAGTTGGCACTTCCAAACCCAACATTCAATGTTTCGAGATCATCTCCGGGAGGATGCAGGCCATGTATGCTCTCTATCATCCACATCGGACGAGGCCGAGCGGATGCTAAGCCGATATGTCTCCTTCAGTGGAGACCTCCCCCGTCCCCTCCTTGCATACGATAAGTCCGAACGGCGATCGAACGCGCCGACTATCGTGTCTCCCACGTACCAAAACCGGACCGTTTCCGGTCCGGCTCGGGAGTCTCGATCGGTGGCTGAAGGTCGGGGTTGAAGCTCGACGCGTCTCTCCTCGTATTTCGAGGGGAGGCGCACGTTGCTTACGGTGAGTGATTAGAACGCACCGCACTCACAATCCGTTTGAGTGTTGTTGACCATCTCGTCGAACTCTTCTTGCTTCGTGTTGCCAGTCTTGGTGCCTCGGTGTTGGTCGTCGGCGTCGCCCGCATCGCACTGACAGGCGCTCTGCTGACTACAAGTACGCGAGGTATTGTTGGCCGAGACGTTCCAGTTTTGGCTCCAGCTCTCGGAGATGTTGTCCACCTCGCCGTCGCAGTCGTCGTCGAGACCGTTGCAAATTTCCGGCATCGGACTGCGAGTCGGCTGGCATTCGAGCGAGCCGTTGACGCAGACCTCTTTGCCGTCGCTGCATCGGCCGGGCTTGCCGGTGTCGTCACAGGAGGCGCCCCCGGTGCCCTCGTCGACTTTGCCGTCGCAGTCGTCGTCCTTGCCGTTGCAGACCTCCTGCTGAGGCGTCGTCTCACCCTGGCAACTGCCGAAGGTCCCGCCCGTGCAGAACGTCTGGCCCTTCTCACAGATGCCGACGCCGGCCGTACCCGCCCGACCGGTGTAGCAGGTGCGGGGTTCGACGTCTTCGTCGACCGCCCCGTCGCAATCCTCGTCCCGTCCGTCACAGGTTTCGGGCGGCTGCGGCGAGACGTTGCCCTGACAGGTACCGCTCCAGCTACCGTTGCTGCAAGTCTCGGTACCCGTCTGACAGATCCCCGTCGACTGGCCACACTCGCGAGTCACACCCTCGTCAACGGACCCGTCGCAGTCGTTGTCCTTGCCGTCGCAGACTTCGGGACCTTTGGCACTGGTATCCGGGTCGACGTTGCAGCTCGGCGAACCACCGGCCGTCTTGCAGACCGTCTGACCAGTATTCTTGCAGACGCCCTGGCCAACCGTACAGGAATTGCCCTCACCCTTGAGTTCGCCGTCGGGACAACTCGAGAACGACTGCTGGGCGCAATCGCTGATGCCCTGTCGGCAGGTCCAGCTCCCCTTGGTGCAGGTACACTGGCCGGGCGTGCGTCGCTTGGTGTAGTCACACGTGCCGTTTTTCGCCTGTGTGCACATGCAAGCCCGGGTGACGTTGACCGTCTTGTTCGAGAGTTTGTCTCGAACCTTCGTGCACCACTTGTCGGTCAGAATGATGCTGTTCTGGCGGCTCGGGTTCGACCACTTCCAGCCCTTGGGCGACTGACTGGAGTTGACGTGGTGGATGCGCTTGGAGGTGCCGGGAACTTTGACTTTGAAGCAGTCGTATTCCGGGGCGCAGTCGTAGTACGGATCGTCCCAGTTGTGGTTGCCGAGGTTCGAGACGTCGACGGTGCAGCTCAAGTCACTCGCGATGCTGCTGATGGCATTCTGGAGCGAGACACGGTTGTCGGCGTTGTACGAACCGCTGCATTCGAGCTGACGTCCATCGTTGTAATTGTGCAACTGGCCGTTGGAGAGCTGACAGGGATCGACGTAGTACTGACTGGAAGCGCTGCATCCCGAGTGTCCGGGCTCGCAGCACGTCCCCGTGCCCCCCGCGGCGGCAACCGCGTTGTTAAAGTTGGGATCGGTCCCGCTCGAAAAGCCGACGACATAGAGTTTGCCGCGCTCGCGCCGGTGTTTGCAGGCGGCTCGAATGACATCTGTCTCGTCGCCTCCGTGAATCCCGTCCGTAATCATCATGGAGGCCTGGACGCGATCGCTTCCCGCCTGGTCGAGGATGTCGTTGGATTTGTTGGCAGCATCTCTCATGTCGGTACCACCCCAGGGCGAGTTGGAGCTGAGTGCACTCTTGATCGTCGAGGCGGCATTCTCCTGAGGAGTCACCTCGTTCCAGGCGCTGTAATTGAAGAGGCCGAGGCCGAATTCGGCGTCGTCCGGAGCCGATTTGGTCATGTCGCTGACGATGGCGTTGACGCTGTTTTCGGCCACCGTCCATTTCTGCGCTCGGCACGTCTTTTGTTTGAACGTGGCATCGTTGATGGCGCACGCCTTCACGCTGGAGAGCTGGGAGAGCTTGTTCTGACAGTCGGCATCCGTCGAACAGGTCGGGCAATCGAATTCGCCGGCGTAGGTCGACCCGCCCCCACTCTGGTCGTGGTCGTATAGCGTTACTTCCCCCTTGTTCGGCTCGAAAATGTCGTGATCGACATATTGGCTATTCTTGATGGTCGCGGTGAGTTTGTCGTCGTCGGTCATCTTGTCTTGGACCGAGTGACGCCGTTTGTATGGACCGTTGTTTCCACATCCGTTGCCGTCACAGAGACGACTCTGCTTCTGGCCGTCGAGCAGCAGATCGGCGTATTCGGAGCTCGAACCGTAGTCCCCCCAAACTTTGTATTCGGTGCTCATGCAGCTGGAATTCGGCAGAGACGTCCCGCCCCCGGAGCCGAAGAAGCGACCCGGAATGAGCATTTTGACCTCGTTGGTCCCACAGAAGTCGTCGACATCATGCGTGGTGTTCACCCGCATGCTGAGTTGACCGTCTCGAATCTTGCTCATCGGGACGTTGACGGTGCGCGTCTCATAGCCGCTGGGACACTGGTCGCAGTCGTCGTCGCTGCTGCACAGCTCCGTCTGGTAAGAGGTGTCGGCGTAGATGTTCATCTCTTCGCCGTACCAGTTGAAGTCTCCGCTGAACTTGACGGTCACCGGGACGTGCGACTCGGAGGTCGTCTGCATGCCGCTGAAGTCGAAGTACATGTTGTCGCCGTTGTCGCCGATCGTCTCGCTCTGGATGCCGTAGAAGCCGGTCGAGCTCCCCCGGTTCGGGATGGTGACTTTGACTTCGTTGGTCCCACAGAAGTCCCCGACGGAGTGATCCATGTTGACTTCGATCTCGACGTTGCCATCGCGGAACTCGTCGGCCGGCATGTTGACGGTGGTCGTCTCGAAACTGCTGGAGCAGTGGCTACAGCCGTCTCCACCATCGCAGATCGTCCCCTGGTCTGAGTTGTCGACGTACACATCGGCATCTTCGTAATCCGAACCAAAGTCGCCCTTGACGCCGATCTCGACGGGAACGGTCGAACCGCTCGCGCTCACGCCCGAGAAGTTGAAGTCGAGGTTGTCGCCGTCGTGGTGCATGGCCTCCGTCTTGCTGACGGGCTGGCCCCCGCCTCCGAAACGGCCCGTCGAGATCTTGCCGGGTTCGACGGCGATCCAGGCCATCTCTTCGTTGGAGTGGCTGTAGTCGCAATCGTTTTGGTCGTCATAGTCTCCCCCTGCCTCACTCTCACAGAACCGGATGAGGGCGCTGTTTTTGTCGACGTCTTTGACCTCCGGATAGAGCGCTTCACTGCTGCCGTTTTCGGTCTGGACGTCGGCGATGACGACGGGTGTCTCGGAGAAATTCTTGTTGAAGTTGATGCGCTCCCAGTGATTGTCGTCGGTCCAGAAGGTCCCCCAGTCCATCCCCTGAGTTTTGCTGGCCGTCTGCGGATCGATGGCCCACCAGGCCATGGTCTCTGTCGTATGCCCGTCACAGCTATCTTCATATTCTTGCTCACAAAATTCGACTTTACCTCCGTTGCTGTCGAT